>JASLSL010000043.1 GCA_030743445.1 Alphaproteobacteria bacterium | reverse complement strand
CATCCAGGTGCTGAGCGACTTCACCGGCCGCGAGGGTTGGGCCAACATGCCGCAGGAGCGCGAGCGGCTGATCGCCCTGATCCGGCGGACCGGCGCCACGGGCGTGGTATTCGTCAGCGGCGACGTGCATTTGGCCTCGATCTCGAAGCGCACCAAGGGCGCGCCCTACCCGCTCTGGGAGTTGACGGCGAGCGCGCTCAACCAGAGATCCCGCAGCATCTCGCCGAACCGCAACCGGGTCGCCGGTCCCTACACCGAGCCCAATTTCGGCATGATCGAGGTCGATTGGGACCGCGCCGATCCGGAGGTCAGTCTGAAAATCCAAGATGTCGCCGGCAAGCCGGTGATCGAGCGGCGAATTCGCTTGAGTACCTTAGTCTCGGGCTAGGGCGGCGCTCAGTCCGCCGCGAGCGGCTGGGTGGCGCCGGGCCCGGCCTGGGCGAGAATGGCCGGCGCGGGCCCGCCGGTCGCCCAATCCAGGAGCTCGACCGTGTGGACCACCGGGATCCCCGTCCCGGTCGCGATCTGGGTCATGCAGCCGACGTTGCCGGTGGCGATGACCTCGGGACCCATGGCCTCGAGGTTGGCGACCTTGCGGTCGCGCAGCTTCGTCGCGATCTCGGGCTGGAGCAGATTGTAGGTCCCGGCCGAGCCGCAGCAGAGATGCGCCTCGGCGGCCTCCAGCACCCGATAGCCGGCTTGCTGGAGCAATTGCTTCGGCGCCTCGGTGATCTTCTGGCCGTGCTGCATCGAGCAGGCCGAGTGGTAGGCGACCCGCAGCACCGGATTGTCGGCGGCCGGCTCGAGCCCGAGCTCGGCCATGTATTCGGTGATGTCCCTCGTGATGGCGGAGACCCGCGCCGCGTCCCCGGCGAGCGCCGCGTCGCCGCCGAGCAGGAACCCGTAATCCTTGACCGTGGTGCCGCAGCCGCTGGTGTTGATGATCACCGCGTCGAGACCATCCTCGTCGAATTCCCGCACCCATGCCCGGACGTTGCGCCCGGCCTGGGCGTGCGCCGCCGCTTCCTGCCCCATGTGATGCACCAGGGCGCCGCAGCAGCCGGCCCCTTTCGCCACCACCACCTCGACGCCGTGGCGGGTCAAGAGGCGGATCGTCGCCTCGTTGATCCCGGGCGCCAGCACCCGTTGGGCGCAGCCCGCCATCAACGCGACCCGGCCGCGGCGTGGCCCTTGCGCGGGATGGATTTGCGGCCGATCGACCGGCGAGGGTCCTTGGACCCGCTTCGGGGCCATCGCCGCCATCGCCTTGAGCCGGCCGGGCAGGAGGGCGGCGAACGGCCGTCCGACGACGGCCCCGCGCAGCGCCAGCCGGAAGATCGCGGGATAGGGCAGCACCAGGGCCAACATCCGGCGGAGCATCCGCTCGGCGAGCGGCCGCCGGTAGGTCCGCTCGATATGGACCCGGGCGTGGTCGACCAGATGCATGTAGTTGACCCCCGAGGGACAGGTCGTCATGCAGGAGAGGCAGGAGAGGCAGCGGTCGACGTGCTTGACGACGGAGGCGGGCGCCGGGCCGCCCGACTGCATCATCTCGCGCATCTGGTAGATGCGCCCGCGCGGCCCGTCGAGCTCGTCGCCAAGCAGCACATAGGTCGGGCAGGTCGCGGTGCAGAACCCGCAATGCACGCATTTGCGCAGGATCCGGTTGGCTTCCTCGATCGCCGGGTCGGCCAGTTGCGCCAGGGTGAAGTTGGTTTGCATCTCTTACACTCCCGCGTACATCCGGCCGGGGTTGAGCACGCCGAGCGGGTCGAGCCCCGCCTTTATGCGCCGGGAGAGGGCGGCGACCGCGTCGGCCTGGGGCTGGAACACCGGGACGGCGGCGCGAATCTCCTCGGCCGCGCGGATCAGGGTCGCGTGGCCGCCGGTCTCGGCGACGACCGCGCGAACCTCGTCGAAGGCGGCGTCGTCCGCCGCCTCGACCGCGAGCCAGACGAGACCACCACCCCAGTCGAGCAAGGTGTCCGCCCCCGCCCGCCCGGCGAGGCGGTCCACGACCGCGGGCGCCGATTGCGGCGGGATCGAAATCCGCCAGACGATCCGCCTGTCGCCGGCGCCGGCGAACGGGATCAGGTCGCGCACCTCGGCCCAGAACAGGCTCGAGTTCATTCCGTGCAGCTCTTCGGTCTGGCCGAACCGGCCGAGCTCGCGGCGCAGCACCTCGCAGCGGTACTCGACCGACGGGCCCGGTCCCTCGATCCGGACCGCGGTGACCGCACCACCCGCCTCGCGCACATAGGATACCTCGGACGTCCCGGTCAGGCCGGCCGGCAGGTGCGCCGCGCCCGAGACGTCATAGGGGCTCCGCAGCGCCACGGTCATCGCCTCGACCGCCGCCGTCAAGTCGGCGCCCATGACCAGGACGGTGCGGGTCTTCTCGGCCGCCGGCAGCACCTTGACCGTCACCTCGGTCATCACGCCGAGGGTGCCCCACGAGCCCGCCATCAGCTTGGAGAGGTCGTAGCCGGTGACGTTCTTGACCACGCGGCCGCCCGACTTGAAGTCCTCGCCGCGGCCAGAGATCGCCTTGAATCCGAGGAAATGGTCGCGCGCCGCCCCCGCCTTGATGCGCCGCGGGCCGGAGAAGTTGCAGGCGATGGCGCCGCCGAGCGTGCCGCCCCTGCCGCCGCCGTCGTCGATACCGAGGAGGCGGCGGAAGTCGGGCGGCTCGAAGTCGAGCTGCTGGTTGGCCCCGGCGAGCGCCCGCTCGATCTCGGCGAGCGGCGTGCCGGCGGCCGCGCTCAGCACCAGTTCCTCGGGCTCGTAGAGCGAGATGCCCGTGAGCGCCCGCAGTTCCAGCGTGTAGGCGAGGTCGGTCGGCCGGCCGAAGGCGCGTTTCGAGCCGCTGCCGACGACCTCGAGCGGGGTTTCGTTCCCGCCCGCCCATTGCACCGCCTCGCGCACTTGGTCGGCCGTTTCGGGTTTCAGAGTGGTGGTCATGGCTGGGGGCTCGACTCCGTCGCTAGGCTTCGGCCAACTGCCCGTTTCCAGGCTTTTCGAGGAAGATCAGTCGGCCGGCATTGTAGAGTTTCGAAACCTGCCCCTTCCGATCCGTGACCGGGACGAGCAGCCGAACGTAGTGTCGCGAAATCCGACCCAATTTTTGGTCGATTTCGTGATACATCGGCTGCATGAACGATTTACACCGGGTGTATTCGGCGGCGCAGGCGGAAACGTGTATTTTGTTGGGAATTTCGCACAACCTCTTCTCCGATATATCTGTGAAGCACACCGAATAGCGATCGCGGAAAACGAAAGTTAGCGGGTTTTCCGGCGTGGCATCGATCCAATACACCCACTTGGCGATTTCCGGCGGGAGAACTTCTATCGGATTGAATTCGTGCTCGAACGGCGGCTTGTCGCCGTCGCAGCGGCGGCGCCAATACTGGAACAAGTGCCCCAGCGGCGTCTCGCTCTCGCGCTCGACCAGCATCTCGAGCGGGTAGAGGATCCGGCTCTGCTCGTCGACCAGGTCGCTTTCGTAAGTCGCTTCCAGATGATCCCGGATCATCGCCTTCCGCTTTCTCTCAAACCGAATCGATCTGACCTTTCGAGGAAGATCAAACGACCGGCATTGTAGAGTTTGGTAATTCGCCCTTTCCGGTTTTTCACCGGGACAAGCAGCCCGACGTATTGCCGAGATATGCCCCCGATGTTCTGATCGATCTCGTGATACATCGGCTGCAGAAACGACTTGCACCGGAGGTATTCGGCAGCGCAGGCGGTCATGTGTATCTTGTAGGGAACCTCGCGCAGTCTTTTTCCCGACATATTGCTGATTGCAATACCCTTATGACCTTGGAGCACAAAGTTCAGCGGATTTTCCGGCGTGACGTCGATCCACCACAACTGCAGATTCAATTCTGGCGGCAAGACCTCCCTCGGATTGAACGTATCCTCAAGCGGCGGCCGGTCGCCGTCGCATCGCCGCCGCCAGTATTGGAACAAATGGCCCAGCGCGGTCTCGCTCTCGCGCTCGGCCAACAGATCGAGCGGATGCAGGATCCGGGTTTGCTCGTCGAGCGAACCGTCCTCCGTCGTGTATGCCGGTCGATCCCGCACCAATACCTTTCCCACTGGTCGTCTTCGCCCGCCCGATCGCTCAGAACCTCGGAATGTCGGGGAACCGGGTCTTGCCTCCGTGAATGTGGACGCGGCCCAGTTCCGCGCAGCGATGCAGCGTCGGAAATACCTTGCCCGGGTTCAACAGGCTCGCCGGATCGAAGGCGCATTTGAGGCGCTGCTGCTGGTTCAAATCCTCCTCCGAGAACATCGCCCCCATCAGGTCGCGCTTCTCGACCCCGACCCCGTGCTCGCCAGTCAGCACGCCGCCGACCTCGACGCAAAGCCGCAAGATGTCGGCGCCGAACTTCTCCGCCTTCTCGAGCTCGCCCGGCTCATTGGCGTCGTAGAGGATCAAGGGGTGCAGATTGCCGTCGCCAGCATGGAACACGTTGGCGACGCGAAGGCCGTAGTCCTCGGACAGTTCGTTCATCCGGGCCAACACCTTGGGCAACTGATGGCGCGGGATCGTCCCATCCATGCAGTAGTAGTCGGGCGAGATGCGGCCGATCGCCGGGAACGCCGCCTTGCGCCCGGCCCAGAACCGCTCGCGCTCCTCCTCGTTCTCCGAGATCCGGGTGGTCAGCGCGTTGTGCTTCCGGGCGATCCCTTCGACCCGGGCGATCAGATCGTCGACCTCGGTCTCGGGCCCGTCGAGCTCGACGATTAACAACGCGCCGGCGTCGAGCGGATAGCCGGCCTCGACAAATTCCTCCGCCGCCTTGATCGCCGGCCTGTCCATCATCTCCATGCCGCCCGGGATGATGCCGGCGCCGATCACCGCCGAGACGCAGGCGCCCGCGTCCTCGCTGGTCGGGAATCCGATCAACACCGCGCGCGCGGTCTCGGGCGCGCGCAGGATACGCACAGTGACCTCGGTGACCACGGCCAACAATCCCTCCGAGCCGGTCAACAGGCCGAGAAGATCGTAGCCTTCCGCGTCCAGGTGCTTGCCGCCGATGCGAAATACTTCGCCGTCGATCAGCACCACTTCGAGCCCGAGCACGTTGTTGGTCGTGAGGCCGTATTTCAGGCAATGCACGCCGCCCGAATTCTCGGCGATATTGCCGCCGATGGTGCAGGCGATCTGGGACGAGGGATCGGGCGCGTAGTAGAACCCCTCGCCACTGACCGCCTGGGTCACGGCAAGGTTGGTTACCCCCGGCTGGACGACGGCGCAGCGGTTGTCGTAGTCGATATCCAGGACCCGGTTGAGCTTCGCCAGGCCGAGCAGCACCCCGTCCTCCAACGGCAAGGCGCCGCCCGAGAGCGAGGTTCCCGCCCCGCGCGGCACGACCTTGATGCCCTCCTCGTGGCAATAGCGCAGAATCCGGCTGATTTGCTCGGTCGTCTCGGGCAGGACGACCAGCATCGGGATCGTCTGATAAGCCGTCAGACCGTCCGCCTCATAAGCCCGGCGCTCGTCGAGGTCGTCGATCACTCCCTCGCCCGGCACGATCTCGCGCAAGGCCGTGGCGATCGCCGCCCGCCGTTCGATGACCTCGCGGTCCGGCTCCGGCATTTTCATCCGATTTTTCCCCGGCCGATGGCTCCCTAAATTGGTAGTACCACTTTTCGCAGCCGATGGAAACGGGATTCGACCGACGGGAGGCCCGGGACAAACAAAAAAATCGCGCCGGGAGGCGCGGTTTGACAACGCAACAATGGGGCCGGGTTCAGCCCTGACGCGCCTTGAAGCGCGGGTTGCGCTTGTTGATCACGTAGACGCGGCCGCGGCGACGCACGACGCGGCACTCTTTGTGCCGCTTCTTCAACGTCTTGATCGAGCTTACGACCTTCATGATTCGTGTCCGTCCTCGGTCTTCCCGCACCGCGAAGGGCGCGACCATAGGGGGGGCGGGGCGATCTGTCAACGACCCCGCCTCTCGGGTTCGGCGCTGTCAAATCGGCCGGCTCGGCGGTATACCGATTGACCATGAATACGCCGGAAGGGACGAGCCAAGTCCGCGCCGCGGTGAAGCGCCGTGCCGCCTATGCACTGGCGCTATTCGCGACAGCGGCGGGGGCGGTCGCGGTCGCGATCGTCGCCGGCGGGGTCCTCGCCCCCTATGGCGGCGCCCCGGCCGAGACCTGGACCGTCGCGATCGGCGTGGTGTTGGCGAGTCTGGCGGTCGGCCATTGGATCGGCCGACGCGATACCGGTACGGACGAGCGTCTGCGCTACATTCGGCTTTCGATGGCGTTGTTCCTGGCGGCGCTGGCAACCGCGCTGAGCATCGTCTTCCTCCGCCTTCTGCCGCCGGCGGTGGCGCAAGGCCCACCGGAACCGATCCTCGGCCTCGTCGGGATCGCGACCGCCTTGTTCATGTTCCCCAGCCTTTTCGTCGGCGTCGTGCCACCGGTGCTGGCGCGTCTGGCGCGGGACGCTGCGGTGCAAGGTGGCGGCGCGCCGGCACGCGCGATGGCCGAGATGTACGGGCTCGCGGCCCTCGGCGGTATCGCGGGCGATCTCTTCGCCTGGAGCCTTTACCTCCCGTCGAACGAAGCCGCCATGGCGCTCGCCGCGATCGCCGCCCTCTACTTCGCCATGGCGGTCGGCTTCGCGATCGCGGGCGGGGCCGAACCGCGCCGGCTGGCGCTGGTGCTGGCCGTCGCGGCGGCATTCACCGTCGCGATCGCGGTTTGGGCGGTCTAGATCGCGATTCTGTCGCTATCGAATTGACGTGCATCAATGTCGGGTCCATCGGCTGGACATAGGGTGAACTCGGGAACAAATCGCTGTGGGAGGCGAGGATGGCGTTTTATACCTGGACCGAGGCGATGAGCGTCGGCGTGTCGCTCTTGGATTCGGACCACCGGGCGTTGATCGACGCGATCAATCGGCTGCACGATCAGGTCGAGGGCGACGGAAAACCTTCGATCCTGGAGGAAATTTTCGACGAGTTGATCGCCTATACCGAATTCCATTTCGCACGCGAGGAGAAGGTCATGGCGGTCTGCGAGTTCCCGCCCGCGAAATCGCATCAGGAGGAGCATGCGAGCTTTACCCAATGCATCTACGACCTGCGCGAGCGCCATGCGAAGGACCCGAGCCCGGCAATGATGCACGACCTGTTGCACTACCGGAAGGACTGGCTCAACCACCACATCCTGATCCAGGACATGGCCTATAAGGCCTTCGCCGAAGGCAACGAGGACGCCGACGAGGTCGCCCGGATGTTCGGCCCGGGTCTTGCGGACGTCAGGAAGGTTTCGGAGTCGGTCTGAGGCGCCGCGGCGCGCGGACGGCACGCCGAGGGGACGACCGATGATCTATTTTCAATGGTATGAAGGGATGAGCGTCGGGGTGCCGCTGATCGATTCCGACCACAAGGCGTTGATCGCGATCATCAACGAGTTGCATGCGTTGACCGAGGCGGAACGCGGCGGCGAGACGCTGAAATACGTCATCCGCGAGCTGGTGCGCTACACCCAGTTCCACTTCCACCGCGAGGAAAAGGTGCTGCAGGCCTGCGGCTATCCGAACCTGGCCGAGCACATGCAGGCCCATGTCGGCTTCATCCAGTACATCAACGACGTGCGCAACAGCCATATCCGCAATCCCGACAAGCTGTTCCGCGAGGATATCCTGGACTATCTCAAGGATTGGCTGAAACGCCACATCCTGATCGACGACATGGCCTACCGGCCGTTCATCGAGAACGACCCGCGGGCGAACGTCGCCGCCCTGCAGGGCGGGCCGGGCCTCGACGAGGTACGCGAAAGTGTCCGCGATTAGGGCCCGCGCGCGCGCCCTCTAGAGCACGCCCTGCTAGACCACTCCATCGTCGCGCAGCTTGGCGACCTCGTCGACGGACAAGCCGAGCATTTCGGCCAATACTTCCTCGGTGTGCTGGCCCAGCGTCGGCGGCGCGTGGCGATACGCGACCGGGGTGCCGGTCATCCGGATCGGGCTGGCGATCAGCTTGACCGGTGCGGTGCCGGTCGCCGGGTGGTCCATCTCGAGCACCATATGGCGGGAAGCCACCTGCGGGTCGGCGAAGACTTCGCTGAGGCTGTTGATCGGCCCGCAGCCAATGCTGTGCTGCTCCAGGTTCTCGAGCCACCAGGCCGAGGTCTGCTTGGCCGTGATCTCGTTCAGGGTCTCGGTTACATGGGCCCGGTTGGTCACCCGCGTCGCGTTGGTCTGGAAGCGCTCGTCCTCCAAGAGCTCCTCGCAGCCGGCGAGCTTGCAGAACCGCTCGAAGGTCGGGTCGTTGCCGACCGAAAGCACGATGTAGCCGTCGGCCGTCGGCATCACCTGGTAGGGCACGATGTTGGGGTGCTGGTTGCCGAGCCGCGGCGGGTCCTCGCCGGTCGCGAGGTAGTTCATCCCCTGGTTGGCGAGCCAGGCGACGTGGGTGTCGAGCATGCCGATGTCGATGTGCTGGCCCTCGCCGGTCGCCTCCTGGTGGCGCACCGCGGCGAGCACCGAGACGGTGGCGTACATGCCGGCCATCAGGTCGGCGATCGGCACGCCGATCTTCATCGGCGCGCCGTCGGGCTCGCCGGTCAGGCTCATGATCCCGCCCATCGCCTGGACCAGCCCGTCGTAGCCCGGCCGCTCGGCATAGGGCCCGGTGGCGCCGAAGCCGGTGATCGAGCAGTAGATCAGCCGCGGGAACTGGTCTTTCAACTGGTCCCAGGCGAGGTTGTACTTCGCCAAGGCGCCGACCTTGAAATTCTCGACCAGGATATCGCATTCGGCAATCAGGCGCCGCGCCAGCGCCTGGCCCTCCGGCGAGCTGATATCGATGGTGATCGAGCGCTTGTTGCGGTTGGTGCCGGCGAAATAGGCGCTCTCGCCGGTCTCCTCGCCCTTGTCGTCGGGGATGAAGGGCGGCGCGAAGCCGCGGGTGTCGTCGCCCGCGCCGGGGCGCTCGACCTTGACGATCTCGGCCCCCAGATCGCCGAGGATCTGGGTGCACCACGGACCCGCCAGCACACGGGTCAAATCGAAAACCTTGAGGCCTTCCAAGGGACCTGTCATCGCGGTCTATCCCTCTCGTTGATCGGCATTCGGGACGGCGGCGCCGCCCCCAGCGAAGCCTACCGGGCGGCGCCCCCGGCGGGACCCCCAGCGGGGCCCAAGGGGCGGCGAATGAGATACGATTTTAGCAGGCTTGCGGCAAAGGGATTTTCTCACTTGGTTTGGTGGATGGGCGACTGCAACGAGCACGTGACGCCCGTTGTACGAGAGGCTGATTAGCCTTTGTCAGCCCTTCTGAACGTAAAGCGTGTAGATGGCTCAGCATGAAATAGATCCAGCAAGTATTGCCGATCCTCGTCTCTCCGAACCAGAACATAGACGTCGGGCTTCCAGTCCCCGAGTATGGCGAAGTGCACTCTACTCGCGTCGAGGGCAGAAAAGGCGCTATGAAGATGTTCCTCGTCCTGCTTTATGTCAGTCACAATCCAAACGCCCTGAAGTCGTTCAGCCGGGTCAGCCAGCGCGAACTTCTGCTCCACACTTCGGAATAGAAGTGCTGGATCGTGGTCTGGCTCTGGCGCAGCACCCTCACCGCCCATCAGCTCCGCCTGTTTGATGAAATCGGTAGTCCGTCTCTTCACGTCCAGTAGTACTATACGATTACCTTCAGGTGTTATTGCCCAGTCCACAGTCCGATTCCCAACACCGAGACCAGCAATCTCAAACTCTAGTGGAACGTCAGGACTAACTTTGTGTGCCGGGATCATCTCAACGAGCGTGGCCTGATGTGCATCGGGGTCTGCCAATCGCCCAAGATAAGCCGCACGTTTGTCGTCCGACAATCGGAAGTATGCGCAAAACAGGGCAGCAAACAGGTAATCCACTGGCACCCACATATGCGTGCCCCATACGAGATTCTCTGCGATATCGTACGGAAATCCAAACTCGTAGCGCCACAAGCCAGTCATCTTGTCGAGGAAGGAACCAGCCTTAATTAGTCCTTCTGGAACAATCGACAGAATTGCGTCCGCCTGTTCAGTTGTCAGGCCCCGGGCCATTGCCTCCGCGACAAGCCGATCCTGCAACGTACTTTTCTCAGCTACGACGGCGGGAAAGACTTGGTCTATGAACATCTAGGCCGACGCCACCGTTGGCTTCACCTTGGACTCTAGCTTATATGCAAGCCCGAGATTGTCTCGGAGCACTTTGTGGAGACCGTCCAGTGCCCCGACGGACTCCTCGAAATCCGTCTTCGCGCGGTCACGAACGTCTTCAATAAGGCTGTTCACCACGATCATTTTTGGCCGCAAGGCCATCATCTGATCTTTATCTAGAAAGCTGCTGAGAATAGTGCCGTCGGACTCATCGGCCTTGAACCGTTCGGTTAATGCCTCGCGCTCGGCGTTCAGGACCTTAACGACTTCGATTAGGCTATTGTGGATGACATCCGTTTGGAGAACCGTGTTAAACACGTCATCGTTCTTTAACGCCAACAGCATGCCCATCTCCTCCGAGGAGAAATGGACCGGATCGGGAGGATTGGCGATCGGTAGATAGAACTGCCAAGGTTCACCCTTGAATTCTCTCTGTGCTGCGTCTGCGAAGCGGTCCTCGATATGTTGGTGGATACCGTAGAAATTTGAATTAATCCTGATCATCTTGAAGAGCAGCGCGTTCCCCAGCGCTTGCTGGAGCTTCCTGTGGTCACCATCGCGCTGATTCCTTCCTTCGCGCAACGCCTTCACTTGAATCATATAGGCGATCAAGCCGCCAGCAACTGCGCCTACAATTGCGCCGAAGATCGCTGACCAGAATCCCGTCTCACTAAATATGATTGACCAAAGTGTATTGCAATTCTCGACCACTTTTTCTTCCATGAATGAATCCCGAGGGCAGCTCGGAGTAACACAACTGGCGTTTTCACCAAAGTAATTGCGGCGCACTGCACATGTCTACAGCGCCCATTGGTAATTGAGATTTTGAAACGCTCAATGACCGTTCTTGGCTATTTACGAACCTCCGTCAAACTGACCCACTACCCGCTCATCATGCGCGAGAGCGCGACGCACAAATCTCGGCCCAGGATGCGGAACTGCTGTGCCGGGCAGCGGAAGCCGGCGGCGCCGATGTCACTTGCCGGGTGCTGCCCGGGTTCGACCATTTCTTCAAGCGCGCGGTCGCGGGCGACCGGCTCGCCTCGCTGCGCGACGCCCGTCGCACCGTCTCCACCCGTATGATCGACCGCCTCGTCCACTGGATCGGCCGTATGGCGACATAGCGCCGCTGTATCGCCTGGCCCCGGCTGCGCTAGTATGGCGCCGGGAAAACGGGAGCCAGGGCGATGACCGGACGAGCCAAGCGGAACCTCGATTTGGACGCGGCGGTCGCCGACGTCGAGGCGCGGTATGTGGCCGCCAACCCGAAGAGCGAGGCGCGGTTCGAAGAGGCCTGCCGCACCATGCCCGGCGCCAACACCCGCACATCGCTCTATTACGACCCGTTCCCAGTGACCATCGCCCGGGGCCGGGGCTCGCACCTCTGGGACCTCGACGGCAACGAGTATGTGGACTTCCTCGGCGACTACACAGCGGGGCTCTACGGCCACTCCAACCCGGTGATACAAGAAGCGGTCGAGGCGGCGCTCGCCGGCGGCATCGGCCTCGGGGCGCCGTGCGACTACGAGAGCCAGCTCGCCGATTTGATGTGCGCGCGCTTTCCGTCCTTGGACATGGTGCGGTTCACCAATTCCGGCACCGAGGGCAATTTGCTGGCGATCGGGCTGGCGCGCGCGGTGACGGCCAAGACCCACCTCTTGATGTTCGAGGGCAGCTACCACGGCGGCGTGCTGGGCCATGGCGGCGGCGGCTCGCCGATCGACGTGCCCTACCCGGTGGTGATGGGCGTCTACAACGACGCGCAAGGCGCCAAGGCGCTGATGGCCGAGCACGCGGCGGACCTGGCGGCGGTGCTGGTCGAGCCGCTTGCCGGCACCGGCGGCAGCATCCCGGGCGACCCGGAGTTCCTGGCGGCGCTGCGCGAGGGTGCGGACGAGCACGGCATCGTGCTGATCTTCGACGAGGTGATGACCTCGCGGCTGTCGTCCGGCGGGATGCAGAAGCGCATCGGCGTGACCCCGGACCTGACCGCCTTCGGCAAGTATCTCGGCGGCGGCATGACCTTCGGCGCGTTCGGCGGCCGCCGGGACATGATGGAGCGCTTCGACCCGAGGCGCGAGGACGCCCTGCCCCACGCCGGCACCTTCAACAACAACGTGGTGACCATGGCGGCCGGGGTCGCGGGCCTGACCAAGATCTTCACCGCCGAGGCGGCCGACGCGCTGAATGCCCGCGGCGACGCGTTCCGCGAGCGCCTCAACGAAATCGCCCGGCGCCACGGCGCCCCGGCGCAGGCGGTCGGCATGGGCTCGATGCTGTCTATCCACCTGAAGCGCGAGAAGGTGCGCCGGCCGGCCGACATCAAGGACATCTCGCCCGCGGCGCGCAAGCTGTTCCAGCTCGAGATGAACCTCGGCGGGTTCTTCACCACGCGCAAGGGCTTCATGAGCATCTCCCTCGCGGTCAGCGACCAGGAATTCGACCAATTCGCCGACGCCTTCGACGAGTTCCTCTCGGCCTATGGCGGCGTGCTGCCGGACTGAGCCCGCATGAACGCCGTCTTCTTCGCCATCGTGCTGATCTCGTTCCTGATCGCGGGCTATCGCGAGATCACGTGGCAGGAAGTCGAGAACACGGCCTCGCCGATGGAGGCGCTCGCCGGCGGCATGGTCGACACCGCGACCGACGCGGTGACCCTGGCGATCGGGTTGATCGGGGTGATGGCGCTGTTCCTCGGCCTGATGAAGGTGGCCGAGGAAGGCGGCCTCCTGACCATCATCGCGCGCCTGTTGCGCCCGGTGATGGTGCGGCTCTTCCCCGAGGTGCCGGCCGAGCACCCGGCGATGGGGGCGATGATCCTCAACCTCTCGGCCAACGTGATGGGGCTCGGCAACGCGGCGACCCCGTTCGGCATTCGCGCGATGCAGGAGCTCGATAAGCTCAACCCGGTGAAGGGCACCGCGACCAACTCGATGGTGCTGTTCCTCGCGATCAACACCTCGAGCGTCACCCTCCTGCCGACCGGGGTGATCGCGCTGCGCGCCGCCGCCGGATCGCAGGACCCGGCCGGCATCCTGCCGACCACGTTGTTCGCGACGCTATGCTCGACCATCGTCGCGGTGATCGCGGCCAAGCTCTACAGCCGTTACTTCCCGGTCACCGCCGGCGCGCCGACTTCGGCCGAAGACAGGCCGCCGCCCGAGGACTACGAGATCGACGCCGCCCCCGAGAGCGAAGGCGCGGTCCGCGAGGCCGAGGCCGCGGTCGACGCCGGCAGCGCCTATCCCGGCTGGGTCTCGGCCGTGGCGCTCGCCGGGGTGCTGGCGCTGATCCCGCTCGCGATCTCCTTCGGCGGCGCGATCTCGCCCTGGATCATTCCGGGGCTGATGGTGGCGCTGTTGGGCTTCGGCGTCGCCAAGCGGGTCCGGGTCTACGAGGTCTTCGTCGAGGGCGCGCGCGACGGCTTCCAGGTCGCGGTGCGCATCATCCCCTATCTCGTGGCGATCCTGGTCGCGGTCGGGATGTTCCGGGCCTCGGGCGGGATGGAGATGATCGTCGGACCGCTGGGTGCGATCACCGGCCGCTTCGGCCTGCCGGCGGACGCGCTGCCGATGGCGCTGCTGCGGCCGCTCTCGGGATCCGGCGCCTACGGCATCCTCGCCGCGATCATCGAGAACCCGGCGATCGGCCCCGACAGCTACACCGGCTATCTGGTGAGCACGCTGCAGGGTTCGACCGAGACGACCTTCTACGTGCTCGCGGTCTATTTCGGCGCGGTCCACATTCGCCGCATCCGCCACGCGCTCGCCGCCGGGCTGACCGCCGACCTCGCCGGCATCGCCGCCGCCGTTTTTATCTGCTCGCTTCTGTACGCGGCTTAGTCGATCGCTCACGGCAGACGCAAAAAAAGCCGCGCGTTCGTGCGCGCGGCCTAGTCGGGGAGGGAGAGAGAAAACTCGTCGTTATTGGTCAATCTGTCGGGTGCGGACCGTCCAAAGGATGATCTTTCTCGGGATACATCGGACCCTCCATTGCAAAACCAATCGGGTACCGGTGATTATGCAACTACTAGGCCAATATTTGGCGATTACTGGGAAAAACCAAGGAAAACCAAGCGTTTCCTTGGCGCAAGTGTCGCCGCTGAACGACCGAACCCCGCCGATGGCGGGGCTCGTCCCTACTGGGTAGGGTCAGGTCTACCGCGCCGTCACATTGGCTTGTAAGGCTCGACCCCGAGAATTTTTATCGCCTCGTGCAGGACTTTGATCGACTCCCCATGTTTTCCGCTTTTATGAAGAGCCATGCCTCTGTCGCGCATTTCCTTGACCTTCGTCATCTGCATTTTGTCCAATCCCTTTGCCATTGGCAGGGATTTGTCGATGATCGCGGCATCCTTCGGACAGTGTTTGGCAAAGGCCGGAGACGTCATGGCCACGAGCACCGCGGCCGCCACGAGAATGCGTTTCATGGATATTCCCCCCTGTAAAGCGCCCGCCGATCGCGGGCGACGAAGCGATTCTGCGAACAATTCGCAAATGAATCAATTAATCCTGAATCCCGCGCCGGCAACCGGCCATTGACGACATCCACGCCTGGGCACAGTGTGAACCCCTGGGATTGGGGCGAGGAGCTATCCGATGACCGACGATCGAAACGCCGAGCCGGCGGAAATCGACGGCGCCGACGTGCAAGCCCTGGTCGAGAACCTGCTCGAGCCGGCGACGATGCAGGCGATCTTCGAGGAGTCGGCTGCCACGCTCGGCCAGACGTTGACATCGGACTCTCTCCTGGAGACCGTGGCGAAGGCGGTCGCCGTCACCGAGGATGTCTGGCGCGACGTCGAGGTCGATCAGCCGGCCTATGCCTGCCGCAAGGGATGCTCCTGGTGCTGCCATCAGACCGTGATGGTCACCGCGCCCGAGGTGTTGGCCGCCGCGGCATATTTGCGCGAGACGCGCACGCCGGCCGAGCTCGATACCTTGAAGCGGCACCTCGAGGAACGCAGCGAAGAGATCGCGGGCCGGTCGACCGGCGAGCGGTTCGCCGCCGGGCTTGCGTGCGGTCTCTTGGAGGACGGCGCCTGCTCGATCCACCCGGCGCGGCCGTTCATGTGCCGCGGCGGTTTCTCCGAGGACGCCGGGTTCTGCGAGGACTTGTATAACGACTACCGGGGCGTCATCGAAGCGGTGCACACGGGCAAGCGGGAGGAAACCTTCCTGTTGGCGCCCAAGATGATCTTCAACAGCGCGCAGGTCGGTTTGGCGACGGCGCTGCGCGAACGCGGGAAACGTTGCGAGGGATTGGAGCTGACGGCGGCGTTGCGAATCGCGCTCGACGATCCCGACATCGCAAAGACCTGGCTTGCCGACGAGGCCGTCCTCGATGCCGCTCGCCTGCACCGGCGGGGCAGCGATTACGTCACGAGCGCGGAGACAGCGTCCTGATCACCTCGAGCGCGCGCTCGAGCTGCTCGTCACCTTCGCGCTCCTTGTCCATCTCGACGACGATGTCGGGTGCGATGCCGCCCTCGACCGAAGCCCCGGACGGCGTCAGGTAGACCGCGGTCGTCAGCTTCAGGGCGTCGTTGCCGCCGAGCGGTATGATCGTCTGCACCGTCCCCTTGCCGAAGCTCTTGATCCCGACCAGCACGGCGCGGTGCCGGTCTCTCAGCGCGCCGGCGACGATCTCGGACGCCGAGGCCGACCCGTTGTTGATCAACACGACCATGGGCGCGCCGTTGGAGATATCGCCGCTGCGGGCGGTGTGCTGCCTCTCGTTCGCCCGACCGCGAGTCGACACAATGATCCCGGTCTCGAGGAACGCGTCCGACATTTCCAGCGACTCGTCGAACAGGCCGCCCGGGTTGTTGCGCAGGTCGACGATCAATCCCCGCATGCGGCCGCCGAGCTTTTTGCGAACCGCCTCGACCGCGTCCTCCAGCCGGTCGGTCACGTTCCGGGTGAAGGCGGTGACCCGGACGAAACCGACATCGCCCTTCAACTCCCAGCGCACCCCGGTGATTTTGATCAGGTCGCGCACGATTTTCACGTCGAATGGCTTGCCGCCGCCGCGCAAGATGGTCAGAACGATCGGCTCGCCGACGTCGCCCCGCAGGCGCCGGACGGCCGCGCGCAGGTTCAGCCCGGCGAGCGACTCGCCGTCGGCGTGGGTGATTTTATCGCCCGAGCGCAGCCCGGCGCGCGCTGCCGGCGTGTCGTCGATCGGCGAGACCACCTCGATGTACTTGTCGCCCTTGCGCACCTCGATGCCGAGGCCGCCGAACTGGCCGCGCGTCTGCTCGCGCATGGCGCGCCATTCCTCGGTGTCGAGATAGTTGCTGTAGCGGTCGAGCGATTCCAACATGCCACCGATCGCCGCCATCACCAGCTCCCGGTCGGCGACCTTGTCCGGATTCGGATGGGCCTTGTACATGCCCTTCTTGGCCGCGGCCATGAGCGCCGCTTCGTCGACCGGCCGCACGTAATCGGCTCGCACCCGGTCGAAGACCTCGGCGAAGGTATGGAGGGCCGGCGATGACGGCTCGATGCCGAGTTGATGGGTCGTGCGGTAGGTGACGATATCCGACCGAAGCTGGTCCGCCGCGGCGACGGCGGCGGGACCGGGCGAGCGCGGAAAGTATCCGCAACCGGCGACGACAACCAGCAGCAGCGCGACGGCTGCACATTTAAATCGCGACGTCATGGGTCGTCCCCACCCCAAATCCTAAGCTACCCATTTATAGAACCTCTGGCACCCGTCCGCCAAGACGCTGTTCAGCCTAAATTGAAGATCACGCGTGGGCCAGGAAGGGCGACATATGCTTGTTGAATAGACCGCCCTCGATCACCGCCTTGACGTCGCTCGGCGCCGTGCCGCGAGACGCCATGTCCTCGATTTCGGTAATGATGCCACGCACCGCGGTTACCCCGGCGTCGCTGGTCAAATCGTTCTCCATGAAGCTACGCCCGAGGGTCTCCCATAGTCCCTCCATCAGCCCGACCTGATGGTCGAACTCGAGCGGCGCCATGGTATCGAGCACCTCGCCGTTGAGATATTGCAGATAGTGTCTGATCTTCCCGATCTGCTGGTTGCTCCAGCCACCGGCCTGCTCGATGAGCGTCGGACTGCTGGTCAAAAGCATTCGGAACTCCGGCCCAAGCGCCTTTTTGACCTGGGCGATTCGGGTGATGTAGCGCTTGCGTTTCTTGTTGCGCCGATCCTTCGCCGCCTTGCCCTTCCATTCGTCGCTTTTGGGGTCGATCTCCTTCATCGGCCATTTGCCGAGCGCGCGAATGACCTCCGGGTCCTCGACCTCCAGGATACTGGAACCGAGGGCGACGATCTTGGCGCTGTGGTCGAGGCCCTCGGCAATTGCCCGGATGAAATCCGGCGACCATTTCAGGATCGCCGGAAAGTCGTCGCGCAACGCAAAGCGCAACGGGCGAAGGAAGCTCCCGCCCGATCCGCCACCGAAGGCATCGAGATAGTCGTCGTCCTTCTCCATCATCAATCTCAGCCGGCCCTTGAGGCCGGCATGGAGTTCCATGACCGAGAGCGGCTCGAGGCCCATCAAAAGGCGCAGCTTGTGCAGCTGCCCGGCTTCGACGAGGTCCAGACCATCGAGGTATTCCCGAGCCTTCTTGGGATCCTGGTCGGACCCTTTGACGATGAGCCTGGCGGCGATCGCCAAGTAGTGCATCCGCGCTTCCTGCAAGGTCATGCCGGTCGCGCCAACCGGGACTGTCCCGTCCGGCGGCGGCGGCCTGTCGGCGCCGTTGCCCGGCTCGCCGAGGGCGACCAGTCCGGCCGACAGCGCCAGATCGAGAATATGCAGCGTGGCTTCGATCGCCAGGTCGTCGCGCTCGATCTCGCCGAGGGAGCGGCCGGTGAGCAGCGGACTGGCGTCGCCATGGTCGCGCAGGTGGAGTTCCTCGAGCTCTTGCAGCAGCGGCAGGATATGGGCCCGCACGACCCGTCGCAACCGGTGCCTTCGCAACGGCCCGAGCCTCTGCCACAGGGCGTCCGGCTGCTCCCACCATTTGCGGCCGTCGCGCCTCGAGATCACGCGTCGTTTCGGTAAATCAACCATGTCGCACTACCGGGCACACGGTAGCGCGACAAGATTAATAATCCATAAATCGGGTGGGAGTACTAGTCGGCGGCGCTGTCGGACACGCCGTCGCGGGCGGCGACCTCGAATTCGGCCAGGTCCTGGTCCTGGACGCCGAGGAAGATCGGCTCCGCCTGCTTGCGGTAGATATTGATCTTCGCGTTGTAGACGTTGCGGGTCAGACCGTGCTTGTCGGCCAAGAGGTACTTGTTGATGTCGAAGCCGCCGTCCTTTTTGCGCTCGCCGGTCAGGTAGCACTGGATCGAGTCGATCGCGTCGCCGGACAGCACCAGCCCCTTCAGGCTCGAGAGCGTCTCCTGGGTCTTCTCGATGAACCGGACGGCGTCGATCTTGCGCACCTCGCCGGTGGTCTCGTCCGGCATCGGCGCTTGGAAGTCGCCGACCATGACCTGCCCGGAGACCGCCTTGTCGATCATTCTCGCCAGCTCGATGGTCACCTCGCCGACAATGTAGCTGTAGACGGTCGGGCTCAGGCCCTCGGACTGGTAGAACTCGTAATGGCCGCCGATATCGAAACAGGTCCGCAGGATCGGCACCGCGTTGCGCTTCGACTTGGTGCGCGCGATGGCGTTGTCGGCCAAAACCAGATGCATGAAGTGGTAGAGATTGACGTTGGCCTGGATGCTGCGGTCGCGGTTCCAGATATAGAACCCGTCGCCGGTGGTGCTGCGCGCGAAATTGATGTCGATCTTCTTGTCGAGCATCTTGTTGTGCGCGGCGTTGACCGAATAGGCGAGGCTGTTGAGCTGGGTGACCTGCTCCAGGGGCGAATAGAGCGAGAAATTGACGATGTCGAACAGCGCCACCGCCCGGTCCTCGACATAGGACAGGCTGTAGCGCCGGACCAGGGTATCGATCAGCTTGAGCGCGATGTCGTCGCCCGGAACGAAGGGCAGGTCCACGGTCTGGCTGTGGAAATGCAGCTTCTTGGAGATCTCGGCCAGTTCGTCCTGTGTGACCTGTTTCGGCCCGGCGACGACGCTTTCGATGAAGGTATGGGAGGCGCCGTCGTCGTCCGCATGTTCGCGCGCCTGGAGCTGTTCCGCCGCCAGGTCGGCGACCGCATAATTGGGCACGACCAGGACCTCGATACCCTCGCTGAGCGGCGCCCAGACGAGAATGACGTTGCGGCCGAGCTTCCACTGATCGTGCAGCGCGCTGTCGAGCGAGATCAGGTTGTCCTGCGCCGACTGGACCAGCGTTTCGGCGAAGGCGCTGCGCGCTTGACGCAGATCGCCGGCGCGGCTGTCTGTCGTTTTCGCAGCCATGTCGCGAGCACCCGTTCGCGGCCAATTCAATACCTGCGGAAACATTACCACGAGTCGCTATGTCGTTGCCACTGAACCCTAAATCCCGCCGCCAGATCGGATTTCAGCGCCCGTCCGGAGCGGCGGTGACGGGAATTCCGATGCGTTGAGGTTGACGCCAAGTTAATGATTTACGCGGTTCCGACGCCGAGACCGCCGCGATTTTGCGGTGTGAGCGGCGGATCGTTTCTGGTTTAGTGGCGGTGCGACAAATAACGGCCGGTCACGCGGCCAACGGGAGGGCGACGTGAAATATCGCAGATTCGGCCGCACCGGCCTCGAGGTCTCGGAGATCGTGTTCGGCGGTGGCGCCGTCGGCGGCATCGTGATCGATCCAGACGACGACACCAAGCGCGCCGCGATCCGCAACGCGCTCGACGGCGGCATCAACTGGATCGACACCGCCTCGCAGTACGGTCAAGGCCGCTCGGAGGAAGCGCTCGGCTGGCTGCTGCCGGAAATCGAACCGGAATACGAAAACACGCCTTACCTCTCGACCAAGGTGCGGCTCGACGAGGACCGGCTCGACGACATCCGGGGCCAGATCGAGGAGAGCCTGCACGCCAGCCTCCGGCGCCTGAACCGGGAGTCGGTCGACCTGTTCCAGCTCCACAACGAGATCGGCCCGGGCTTTCGCGAGACCGGGCTCTCGGCGGCCCAGGTGATGGAGGTCGCCGACGGGCTGGAGGCCATGCGGGACGAGGGCCTGACCAAGTTCATCGGCCTCACCGCCCTCGGCGACGCGTCAACGGTCTCGGAGGCGCTCTCCAGCGGTCGGTTCGACTCGGCCCAGGTCTATTACAACCTGCTCAACCCGAGTGCCGCGCGCGCCATGCCGCCCGCTTGGGCCGGCCACGATTTCAGCGGCACCATGGCCGCCTGCCGGGCCCAGGACATGGCGATCATGGGGATCCGCATCTTCGCCGCGAGCATCCTCGCGACCGACCAGCGCCACGGCCGCGAGGCGGTGCTGACCCGCGATACCGATGTCGAGATCGAGATGGCGCGCAGCCGCGCCGCCTTCGACGTGCTCGGCGAAGACCACGGGACGCGGGCGCAGACGGCGCTGCGATTCGGCCTCGCCAATCCCGACCTCTCCTGCGTGGTCGTCGGCATGGCCGAGCTCGACCACCTGAGCCAAGCGCTCGGCGCGGTCGAGATGGGCGCTTTGCCGGCCGACGCGATCGCCAGCCTGGAGCCGGTCTGGGAGAGTGGGTTCGGCGGGGTGTCGGGAACCCCATGACCGCGACCCTGGACCTGCGCAGGCGTCTCGCCAAGGCTGTCGTCGAGCGGCTGCGGGCGGAGATACCCGGCCTTTCGGCCCATATCGGCGAGGACTACGAGCAATCCTGCGACCCGGAGGCGGCGGTCCTACGGGGCAAGGGCACCCACTTTCAGTGGCTCGCCTTCGCCTTCGCGCCGTGGCGCATGTGGGACCTGCA
Source organism: Alphaproteobacteria bacterium (assembly GCA_030743445.1). GTDB lineage: Bacteria > Pseudomonadota > Alphaproteobacteria > UBA8366 > UBA8366 > JASLSL01. The sequence continues at coordinate 3,729 of JASLSL010000043.1, read as the reverse complement.
TATTGGCATCGTCGCCGTCGACGCCGGCCATCTCAGCTGCGGCTTTCACATCAGCGAACGCGCCAAGGACCTTCTGCTCGACGGGTTGGACGAGGTCGCGGCGGAATTCGGCGCCGCGGCGGAACACCGGCCGGAAGCGATCGAGTACCAGGCCATCCTGCCGCCGGTCGAAGTCGCCGGCGCCACCGACGAGTCGCTGGCCGAGACGATCGCCGATCTGTGCCGCCGGATGTCGGCGCTCGCGGACCGTGTTTCGCCCCCACCGGAGATGCGGTGAGCCATACCGGCAATTGGGGACGGTTCGTCGTCATCGGCCTCGGCACGTTGATCGCGCCGCTCGATTCTTCGGTCAACATTGCGTTTCCCGATATCACCCAGGGGTTTGCCCTCGCGCTGCCGTCGATCCAGTGGGTCGTGATCTGTTTCGTGCTGACCTATGGCAGCCTGATGCTGGTGTTCGGCCGGCTCGGCGACCTGTTCGGGCATTTGCGGATATTCCAGATCGGCCTCGCCCTCGGCGCCGCCGGCCTCGTGCTCTGCGCCACCGCGACCCGGTATGAGTGGCTGCTGGTGTTCCGTGTCGTCCAAGGCATCGGCACGGCAATGGTGATCAGCTGCGGGCCGGCGCTCGCAACGAGCCTGTTCGACGAGGCGATGCGACCGCGGGTGCTCGGCGCCTACATGACGATCTTCGGGCTCGGCGGGGTGATCGGGCCGTCGCTCGGCGGCGTCCTGGTCGAGGCCTGGGGCTGGCCCGCGGTGTTCTGGTTCCGCCTGCCGATCGCGCTCGGCGCGCTTCTGTTGTCGTTCGCCCTCGCGTTGCCGCCGAGGCCGCGCGCGGCGGGCGGTTTCGACCTGTCGGGCGCGATCCTGCTAGTGCTTTCGCTGAGCCTGCTGCTGCTCACGGTCAGCCAGATGCGTAACCCGGACGTCGGCGCGACGGCGGTCGCCGGCCTCGTCGCCGGGACGATCGTCGCCTTCGCCCTGTTCGTCCTGCGCGAGCGTAGCGCCGCGGCGCCGATCATCGAGCTCGGCGTGTTCGGCAATCTCGACTTCGCCCTGGTCAACGTCGCCAATATCGCGGTCAACCTCGCCGGGTTCTCGGTGCTGCTGTTGGTGCCCTACTTCCTGGTGCGCGCCACCGGGTTGCCGCTGTCGCTCGGCGGCATGGTGCTGGCAACAAGCTCGCTCGGCATGATCGTCGCGGCCCTGCTCGGCGGCCACCTGGCGCACCGGATCGGCGCCAACCGGATCGCCTTCGCCGGCGCCACGGTCATCATCGTGGGGTTGGCGGCGATCGGCTATTGGCCGGCGGAGGCGCCGGTGGCGGCGATGGTCGCGGCCCTGCTGGTCCATGGCCTCGGGCTCGGGCTGTTCCAGGTTTCGTGCCTGGAGCTGGTCACCGCGACGCTGCCGCGGGTCGACCGCGGCGTCGCGGGAAGTTTGGTTTTGGTGACCCGGACGATCGGCGTGGTGCTGGCGGCGGGCCTGCTGACCCTGATGTTCACTGCCATCGAAGGGGTGGCGACGGCCGAGGGTGCCACGAACCCGTTCCTCGCCGGCTTCCAGTCGACCTTCCGCTATACCGCGCTCGGCCTCGCCGGGTTCATCGCCCTGACCTGCCTGCGCCCGCGCATCTGGTTCGGGGGGCGGGTCTAGAACTCAATCGTAGCCGAACAGCCAGCGCGTCGTGCCCGAGTGCACGTTCTTGACCGAGTGGACGGCGCGCTTGGGGATGAACACCTCGTCGCCCGCCTCGGCGACCACCACCTCGTCGCCGATGGCGAGCTCGAGCCGGCCTTCCAGGATAGTGACGAGCTCGTTGGTCGCATGCACGAAGCCGTTCCACTCGCGGCCCGGCGGGTCGGTGAAGGGCTGGCACGAATAACCCCGCGCCGCCCAGGACCGGGCGACCTCGGCGCGATCGACCGGACGCGCGAACTTGGCCTTCTCGATGAGCTCCGCCATGTGCCCAAAGCTAGCGCACAAGCCCGGGCTTGCCTATGGTCGAACGCGAAACGGTGCTAGCGGGAGATCGAGGTATGGGTGGCAGACTGGACGGCAAGACGGCGCTGGTTACCGCGGCGGCGCAGGGCATCGGCGAGGCCATGGCGCGCGCCTTCGCCCGGGAAGGGGCCAGGGTCACGGCGACCGACATCGACGGGTCGAAGCTCGCGGCGATGGACGGCACGCCCGGGATTGAAGTGCGGGTGCTCGACGTCACCGATGGCGCGGCGGTCGCGGCACTGGCCGAGGAATTGGGCGCCATCGACGTGCTCGCCAACATCGCCGGCTTCGTCCACCACGGCACGGTGCTCGATTGCGAGGAGGTGGATTGGGACTTCTCCTTCGAGGTCAACGTCAAGTCGATGTACCGCACGATCCGCGCCTTCCTGCCCGCCATGCTGGCTGCCGGCGGCGGGTCGATCGTCAACATGTCCTCGGTCGCCTCCTCGATCAAAGGGCTGCCGCTGCGCTTCGCCTACGGCGCCACCAAGGCGGCGGTGATCGGCCTGACCAAGGCGGTCGCCGCCGACTACATCGCCCAAGGCGTGCGCTGCAACGCGATCTGTCCCGGCACGGTGGAGACGCCATCGCTGGGCGACCGCATCGCCGCCTTCGACGACCCGGCAGAGGCGCGGCGCGACTTCATCGCCCGCCAGCCCTTGGGCCGGCTCGGCACGCCGGACGAAATCGCCTCGATCGCGGTCTATCTGGCCAGCGACGAGTCGGCCTACGCCACCGGCACCACCTTCATCGTCGACGGCGGGGTCAGTCTTTAAGTTCAAGAGCAGGTGATGGCTAGTTTGCCGCCGCCGTGACCCTGGGCTTCGGCGCCCCGTAGGTGTCGGGGATCACGTCCTCGAAGGTCTTGATCAGGTCGAGTTCCACGTTCTCGCCGTCGCGGACCGGCGACAGCGAGACGTCGGTGTAGTCGTCCTTGCCGGGATCGGCCTCGACCTTGCGTTGGATGCCAAGATAGGTCCGGTAGAGCATCAGCCAGCCGGCGAGCGAGGCGAGCGATTCCCACGCGCGCCGCGGATAGAACACCAGCGGGTTCTCGCGCGGCAGGTCGGAGCGCCGCTCGGTCCTCACCTTGCGCCGGAAGATGCCGCACTCCAAGGGATGCAGGCCCTCGATCATGATCGAGCCGTAAAAGCCCCCGAGCGGCAGCATCAGCTTCTTCAGCTTGATGCCTTTGGCCGCCCCGCGCCGCAGCACCGTCTCGATGTGGTCGTGGGTGTAGTACTGCTCCCAGGCGTCGTGGTAGGCCCGTTGCAAATCCTCCGCCGACATCTTCGGGTGCCCGGTGGTGACGTGGTTGAGGTCGTACTTGTTCATGTCCGGGTCCATCCAGATACCCTGGGCCTGGAGCTTCTGGTGGTCCTCCGAGCCCGGCAACGGTGTCAGGATGAAGAATTCGACCATGTCGACCGGCAATTCGCGTTTCAGGATGTCGATGTCGCGGCGGATGGTCTCGGGCGTGTCGCCGGGGAAGCCCAGAATGTAGCCGACATAGGAGATGATGCCGACGTCCTTCCAGGCCTGCAGCATGACCCGGTATTCCCAGATTTTGTTCTGCCGCTTGCCGGCGCCCATCAGCGAGTCCGGATTGATGTTCTCGAGCCCGATGAAGACGCGGTTGCAGCCGGCCCGCTGCGCCTTCTCGACGAAATTCGGCATCCGGTAGCACAGCGTGTCGATCTGCATGAGGAAGCGGAAGCGGAA
>JASLSL010000042.1 GCA_030743445.1 Alphaproteobacteria bacterium | reverse complement strand
GCGGAAAAAAACGACGGCACGGTGTGGTTCAGCACCTACACCCGCAATCTGCAGCGCCAGTTGGACGCGGAATTGGACAGCCTCTACCCCGATCCGGCCGAAAAGGCCCTGCGCGCCGTGGTGCGCAAGGGCCGCGAGAATTATCTCTGCCTCCTCAACATGGAGGACGCGGTCAAGGGTGTCGCGGTGCGGCGCGAGGACGCGGTGGCGTTGGGCCTGTTGGCGCGCTGGGCCGGCGCGACCCGCGACGGCGACATGACCGGCGGCGATTTCCCGTCCTGGCTGGTCGACCTGCTCGGCCGCCGGCCGACCCTCGAGCTGACCGACCATCACGGCGAGTGCATCTATTCCGCCTGCACCCACTACGACCGCTGCTTCATCGAGCGCGGCGTGCGCCGGGCGCGCCGGGCCGACCTGGTGATCGCCAACCATGCGCTGGTGATGATCCAGGCGGCGCGGGGCCTCGTCGACCGCAACGCGCGACCGACGCGCTACGTGTTCGACGAGGGCCACCACGTATTCGACGCCGCCGACAACGCGTTCTCGGCGGCACTCTCGGGTCGCGAGACGGCCGAGCTTCGGCGCTGGCTCCGGGGAGCCGAGGGCCGGCGGCGGGCCCGCGCCCGGGGGCTCAAGACCCGGATCGACGACCTGATCGCCGGCGACGGGGACGCCGAGAAGGCGCTCGAGGAAATCCTGCGCTACGCCTCGGCATTGCCGGGAGAGGGCTGGCACCAGCGCTGCGCCGAGGGCCGGCCAAAGGGGGCGGCGGAATCGTTCTTCGCGACCCTGCGCGCCCAGGTTTACGCCCGGGCGCCGGATGCGGACACGCCCTACGACATCGAATCGGAAACCACCGACCCGCCGCAGGAGCTGCTGAAGGCGGCTTCGGCGCTCGACGATGCACTGGGGCGGATCGAGGTCCCGATCCGGCGGCTGCGCGGCCGGCTGATGGCGCGGCTCGACGCCGAGGCCGACGAGCTCGACACGCCGACCCGCAACCGCATCGAATCGATCAGTCAGTCGCTCGGCCACCGCGGCCAGGACACGCTCGCCGCATGGCGCGACATGCTGGGATCGCTCGGGCGCGACGTCCCGGTGGAATTCGTCGACTGGTTCTCGGTCGAGCGCGCCTTCGGCCGCGACGCCGACATCGGCATGCACCGGCACTGGATCGACCCGACCCAACCCTTCGCCGAGGTCGTGGCCGCCCAGGCGCACGGCCTCGTCGTCACCTCGGCGACGTTGCGCGACGGCTCGGGCGACGTCGAGGCCGACTGGGCGTCGGCCGAGGCGCGCACCGGCGCCAATCACCTGCCCCGGGGCGCCGTCCGCGCCGCGGTACCCTCGCCGTTCGCCTATGACGAGTTGACCCGGGTCCTCGTCGTGACCGATGTCGGGCGTGGCGACCTCGACCAGCTCGCCGCCGCCTATCGCGAGCTGTTCAAGGCGGCGGGCGGCGGGGCGCTCGGTCTCTTTACCGCGATCTCGCGCCTGCGCGCGGTGCACGAGCGCATCGCCGAGCCGCTCGACCAGGCCGAGTTGGCGCTTTACGCCCAGCACGTCGACCGGCTCAACCTTGCGACCCTGATCGACATCTTCCGGGTCGAGGAGCATGCCTGCCTGCTGGGCACCGACGCGGTGCGCGACGGGGTCGACGTGCCGGGGCCGAGCCTGCGCCTGATCGTCTTCGACCGGGTGCCGTGGCCGCGGCCCTCGATCCTCCACCGCACCAGGCGCAATGCCTTCGGCAAGGCGGCCTATGACGACATGATCACCCGGCTGCGCCTGAAGCAGGCCTATGGGCGGTTGGTGCGCCGGGCCGGCGATCGCGGTGTCTTCGTCATGCTCGACGCGCGGATGCCGTCGCGCCTCGCCGGCGCCTTCCCCGACGGCGTCGGGATCGAGCGCGTCGGCCTGGCGGACGCCATCGCCGCGGTCCGCGATTTCTTCCCCTCCTCCTAAGCGACTGTGATTCTTATCACTTTGTGATTTAGATCACTGCGGCAGGAGTATCGGCGTGCCAGGATTGCATCGTCGATAGAGCGACAGAGGTGGAAAGGAAGCGACATGTTCAATTACGCCGACGTCATCGCGCTCCCGAGTTACGGGGACTCCCTTGCCAGGGCCACCGGCTGCACGAGCCGGGAATTCGACGCCAACTGGGCGACCAGCAGCCGCCGACTGGCGCTCGAAGCGCCCGAAGTGCTGCTGCGGATCCTGCGGCCGCGCAAGGACGCAGCCGCCAAGGAGACCGCCGGGAAGACCGATCGGGTCGCGGCCGCCTGAGCCACCTCAGCCGGTTCCGGCCTGGATCCGCCGCCGCGGGCGCGCGCCCAAGAGCAATCGCAGCGCGTCGCTGAAGGCGGGCACGTCGGCACCGAGCACCGCGAAGACCGCGCGCTCCACCTCTTCGACCGCCGGCGCCGCGCGCCGGACCAACTCCATCCCCGCTTGCGTCAATCCGACCGACAACGCCCGCCCGTCGCGCGCATGCGACGTGCGCTCCACCAGGCCCGCCTTTTCCAACACCCGCAGGACTTGCGAGGTCATCATCGGATCGGTCCGGCAGCGCCGCGCCAATGCCGCCTGCTTGACCGAGCCCTCGCGCCGGGCGGCGGCGAGGCCCGAAAGCAGCAGGAACTGCACCGGGGTCAGATCGAACGCGCCGAGCGCGGCGCGCTGCCGGCGCTGCCACAGGTTCTCGACCTGCCACAGCAGGAATCCGGTCGCTTCCGCCGGTTCGTCCAAAAGTTCCAACATCGCATTCACGCCCCGCTTCACCAGTAATCGACCACGGTTGTTACAAGGTTATATGCGTGCATTATAAATTGCCAGTGCCGCGACCCGTCCTCGGGTTGGGAATCTTTTGCGCAGGGGCAAATTTCGCCTTCAAGGACGATCTCTAACTTATTGAAAAAATTATATTTTCCTATGGCACAATTGCTGCGTGCGATTTTCCCCGCCAAGGCAGGGACAAAAACAAAAGAGACCCAGTCATGAAGATCAACGCGCTGGTCGACGCGTTCCGCAGGCTTTCGGGCCCGGAGGTGGCGGCCGAACACGTCAACGATGCATCGCTCGGCGCGAAAGCGCCCCGTCTCCCGCCGATCGCGGCGGAGAAGCTCGAACGCATAACCGATACGATCACGGTCTCCTCGGAAGCGATCTTCCGCTTCGCCGCCGCGCGGTTCGACCCGCAGCGCCTGACCCTGGCCCGGGCGCGCGACATGTTCGACCTGCTCTATGACGGCGGCGCGATCTCGGAGCGCGACCGGGCGATCCTGGCGAAAGGACTGTCGCCGCGGGGCGACGGCATGCGGCTCGACCGCCCGGCGAGCGAGCCGCGCAACCTGGTCGCCGAGTTCCAGGGCCGGCTCGCCCGGGACATCGGCCGCGGCGACGTGGCTGCGAGCGAAGCGAACGGCCGGGCCTTGGCGATCCTCGGACGGTTGGACGCGTTCCGAGCGGAAGCCCAGGCGCAGCCCGAGCCGGAGCCGGCGGCCAACAGGCCGTGAGCCTGGCAGGCTGTTAGCACTCTCCCGGAATTGCTGCTAAAACGCTGAATCCATTGGATTATTCATTGTCGATTAAGGTTCTTTGTCGCACTATGTAAGGTCATCGGTTCGGCGATTTTGGAGTGTGTCATGGCAAACCTCGAACGCCGACTGGCCGGCTACCGGCTGACGACGGCGGAGATCCTCTACCACCTGCCCGACCACCCTGTCCTGCTGCAGAGCTTCGTCTGGCAATTCCTCGACCTGGCGCCGCGCTATCCGGAACTGCACAAGTTTCTCGAGTTGTGGGACGACAACATCGAGGGCCGCATTCACTCGGTCGAGATCATGTGCGGCGAGACGATAGCACCCGCGCGGTTCGGCCACGTCGCGATCGAAG
>JASLSL010000041.1 GCA_030743445.1 Alphaproteobacteria bacterium | reverse complement strand
CTTGCTTTTTTTCTCGCCGCCGCCGTCGCCCAAATCCAAGGCGCCCTGGGCCTTTGCCGCGCGGTGCCCCAAGGGCACGTAGCACGCGCGGCCCGGCCGGACCGAGAGCGACATGCCGACGAGCTTGGCCTGCATCGCGTCGAGCGAGGTCGTCTCGGTGTCGACCGCGACAATGCCGGCCGCCATGGCCTCCTCGATCCAGCGGTCGAGCGCCTTGGTGTCCTGCACCAGCTCGTATTCGACCTTGCCGGCGAGGGCAGGAGTGGGCGCGGCTTTAGTAGATAACTTCGCGCGCACCTTTCCTTTAGGACTTTTCGGTTGCGACGTCGCAGGTGGTCCCATGGCAGTCGGCTCTTCCCAATTAGGAACCTCAACACCAAGCCGGCCTGCCATCCGCTTAGCGATGTTTTTAAAATTCTGCTCTCGAAGGAACGGGAAGAGTTCGTCTGGATTGGGCTCGCGTATCTCGAAATCGTCCAGCGACAGCTCAACCGGCACATCGTCTTTCAGAGTCACAAGATCTCGAGAGATTGTCGCAAGTTCCGAATTTTCGTTTAAAGCTTGAGCGTATGACGATTTGACCTTGTTTAAGAACTTCCACGATATCACCAATTCGGCGATTTCGTGACCATCTGCCGCTAGTCCATCTAATACCTCAGCGCTCACTGAGTAGGCTCCTGTTTTCCCCTTTTCCCCACCAGGAAAACCCAACCGATCAAACAAAATTTCACCAAGCTGCTTGGGCGAACTAATTTTGAATTCCTGCCCGCACATAGCAAAAATTTTCTTTTCCAATTTTCCCGATTTAGCTTCGGCATCACTAATCATTTGTTCTGTGTTTCTTGCCCGCTCAAGGACTGTGTTTAGGTCCCCATATTCATTGATGAGTTGGGCTGCAGCGGTTTCACTTATTCCCTTGACCCCCGGTACGTTATCAGTCGAGTCACCGGCCAGGGCTTGAACGTCGATGACCTTGTCGGGGCCGACGCCGAACTTCTCGACCACCTCGTCCGGGCCGATCTCGCGGTTCTTCATCGCATCCAACATATGAACCTTGTCCGAGACCAACTGCATCATATCCTTGTCGGACGAGACGATGGTGACCTCGGCACCTGCCTCGGTCGCCTCGCGCGCGTAGGTCGCGATCAGGTCGTCGGCCTCGAAGCCGGGCATTTCGATCGCCGGAAGGTTGAACGCCTCGACCGCCTGCTTGACCAGGTCGAACTGCGGGATCAGCTCGTCCGGCGGCGGCGGGCGATGGGCCTTGTATTGGGGATAGATGTCGTTGCGGAAGGTCTTGCGCGCGGCGTCGAAGATGATCGCGATATGGTCGGCCTTGGTGTCGTCGAGCAGCTTCAAGAGCATCTGAGTAACACCTTGAACTGCTTCAACGTGAGTTCCATCTGGCCTTGTTAGAGGTCCTCGCAAACGGATCGCAAAAAACGCGCGGAAGATGAATCCGGACCCGTCGACCAGATAGACGTGCCTTAGGGGAGCGTTCTTGGCCATGTCGGGATCGGCGGAGGCCCGCGGGCCCCTCAATGCCCGCTGTCGGCCGCCGCACCCGGCTTCAAGGCGAACCGGCGGTCGCAATAGGGACATTCGACGAAGCCTTCCTCGCCGATCTTGAGATAGACGTGCGGGTGGCCGTGCGCGCCACCGCCGCCGTCGCACGATACTTGTGTGGTCTCCACTTCGATTGTTTCGGGCGGTTCCATGTGGGGCTTCCCGTTGGCTCGATCGTTGGCGCAAAAGGCCCAATCCGATTGACCGGCTGGACCGGCGGATGATACCGAATGCCAGCCGACAATTAAACGCCCGAGGTAATGCCGAGACGGCGCCATGGCGAACACGTTCGAACCCGAAAACGCGGTCGAGGTCCGAGGCCTGGCCAAGGTCTACGCCGCGAGCGGCCGGAATGCGCCGGTGACGGCGCTGGATGCGATCGACCTCGCGGTCCCGCGCGGCGCGTTGTTCGGGCTGCTCGGCCCCAATGGTGCGGGCAAGTCGACCCTGATCAATATCCTCGCCGGGCTGGTGATCAAGACCGCCGGCAAGGCGCATGTCTGGGGCATCGACATCGACGACGATCCGCGCATGGCGCGGGCCGCGATCGGCGTGGTGCCGCAGGAGCTCAACATCGACACCTTCTTCACCCCGAAGGAGATGCTGGAGTCCCAGGCCGGGTTCTACGCGGTGCCCAGGTCCGAGCGCCGGACGATGGAGATTCTCCGGATCCTGAGCCTCGACGACCGGGCGGACGTCAACCCGCGTTCGCTCTCGGGCGGCATGCGCCGGCGCCTCCTGGTCGCCAAGGCGATGGTCCACGACCCGCCGGTCCTGGTGCTCGACGAGCCGACGGCGGGGGTCGATATCGAGCTGCGCCGCCAGCTCTGGGACCAGGTGCGCGCGCTCAACCGCCGCGGCACGACGGTGCTGCTGACGACCCACTACCTGGAGGAGGCGGAATCGCTCTGCGACCGGATCGCCATCATCGACCACGGGCGCGTGGTCGCCTGCGACGAGACCGACGCCCTGCTGCGCCGGATCGACAACAAGACCATGCATGTGACCCTGGCGCGCCCGCCCGACGACCCGCCGGCCTTGCTGGCAGGGCACGCGGTCGAGTTTGAAGCACCCAATCGGCTCACCGTCCGCTACCGGCCGAGTGCCACCCACGCGGGCGAAATCCTGGATGAGTTGCGCGGGGCCGGACTCGACATCGTCGAGCTCACGACCGAGGAAACCGACCTCGAGGACATCTTCCTGCAGCTGACCGGCGCTCGGCCCGAGACGCCGCCCGAGACGCTGCCCGAGATACCGCCCGTCAGCGCGGCCGCGGAGGATTGAGGCGGTGGCGGGCAAGGTCTCGTTGGCGTTGTTGGTCTCGTTGCTGCTTGTTTCGTTGGCTGGAGCCTGCGCGCCGTTCCTCGAGCCGGCGGGACCGCGGGTCGGAAACCCGGCGCTAAACGGCGACCATATTCTGACCGCGGACGGCTTGAAGCTGCCGCTGCGCATCTGGCGGCCGGACGGGTCGCCGAAGGTCGTCGTCCTGGCGCTGCACGGGTTCAACGACTACTCGAAGGCGTTCGAAGCGCCCGCCAGGTTCTGGGCGAAGCGCGGAATGCTGACCTACGCCTACGACCAGCGTGGCTTCGGCGCCACCCCCCATCACGGCGTCTGGCCCGGTGTCGCGGCGATGACGGCGGACATGCGGGCGGCGGCGCGGCTGATCCGAAAGCGCCACAAGGGACTGCCGTTCGTCCTGCTCGGCGAAAGCATGGGCGGCGCGGTGATCATGGCCGCGCTCGACGAGGCGGCGGCGGCGCCCGAGGCCGACCGCGTCGTCCTCTCGGCCCCGGCGGTCTGGGGCTGGCGGGTCATGCCCGGGTGGCAACGGATAGGACTGAGGTTCTTCGCCCATACCATCCCGGTGTTCACCGTCACCGGTCAGGGCTTCAACCGCATCCCGTCCGACAACAAGGAGATGCTCAAGCAGCTCGGCAAGGACCCGCTGGTCATCAAACACACGCGGCTCGACACGCTCTATGGCCTGGTCAACCTGATGGACCGGGCGCTCGGCGCGGCACCCCGCCTCAACGGCAATACCCTGCTGTTGTTCGGCTCCAAGGAGGACATCATCCCGGCCGAGGCTCGCCGCATGATTGAGGCGCAACTCCCGAAGGGCGGCTGCATCCGCGTTGCCGCCTACACGTCGGGCTATCACATGTTGTTGCGCGACCTGCAGGCGAAAGTGGTGTTGGGCGACATCGCGGCCTGGATCGCCGACCCCGGGGGGCCGCTGCCGTCGGGTGCGGACCGCGAGGGCCGGGATATTGGCGAAGACCGGCCGGTTGCACTAAAGTGCGGCGCGCCGATGGCCGCGCGCCCGTAGCCATAGCGGACGGAGTTCCGCGGATTCGGCGTCGACGGCAGGGGTAATCGACTTGAAAATTGCGGCCGACACGAGTTGGGATCAATGGCAGGCGCGGTTGGTCAGACTGCAGCGCAACCTGCTGGCGCCGGTCAATACGCTTCGCGCCTATGGCGACAGGCTGCTGGCCGGGGGAACCCGCCTCGGCCTCGACGCGATGGTGCCGGACGTCGACCGCATCCGGGCCGCGACGGCCAGC
>JASLSL010000040.1 GCA_030743445.1 Alphaproteobacteria bacterium | reverse complement strand
CGTACTCGTAGCCGTCGCCGTAACCGAGATCGGTCATCAACTCGGTCGGCGCGTTGAGGATGTGCTTCGGCGGCATCAGCGAGCCGGTCTCCTTCGCCGTCCGCATACCGCGCTTGAAGGCGGCATAAGCAGCGTTCGACTTCGGCGCGCTGGCGAGATAGATCACCGCCTGGGCCAAGGCCAACTCGCCCTCGGGCGTGCCGAGGCGCTCGTAGGTCTGCCAGGCGGCGAGCGCCTGATGCGCCGCTTCCGGATCGGCGAGACCGACATCCTCGTAGGCGAAGCGCAACAGGCGGCGGGCAATGTATCGTGGGTCCTCGCCGCCCGCGAGCATCCGCGCGAGCCAGTACAGCCCGGCGTCGGTGTCGGAGCCGCGCAGCGATTTGTGCAAGGCGCTGATCAGGTTGTAATGGCCGTCCTGGCTCTTGTCGTAGAGCGGCGCCCGACGCTGCACGGTCTCGGCCAAACCGGCGGGATCGAGCATCGTCCCGTCGGCGAGCTGGAACAGCTCCTCGGCGAGGTTGAGCACGAATCTGCCGTCGCCGTCCGCCATCGCGCGCAACGCAACGCGGGCGTCGACGTCGACCGGCAGCGACCGGCCCTCGGCCGCCTCGGCGCGCGATAACAGCTCCTCCAGCGCGTCGTCCGGGAGCCGCTGAAGCACGAAGACCTGGCAGCGCGACAGCAACGCGGCGATGAGCTCGAAGCTCGGGTTCTCGGTCGTCGCGCCCACCAGGATCACCGTGCCGTCCTCGACATAGGGCAGGAACCCGTCCTGCTGCGCCCGGTTGAAGCGGTGGATTTCGTCGACGAACAATAGCGTGCCGCGCCCCGCGGTGCGGCGGTCCTTGGCGCGGTCGAACACCTTGCGCAGATCGGCGACGCCGGAGAACACGGCGGAGAGCGGCTCGAACTCCAGATCCACCAGATCGGCCATCAACCGCGCCATGGTGGTCTTGCCGGTTCCGGGTGGTCCCCACAGCACCATCGAGGCGAGCCGGCCGTCGTCGAGCATGCGGCGGATCGGAGCGTCCGGGCCGATCAGATGGTCCTGGCCCAGGACCTCGTCGAGCATGTCGGGACGCAGGCGGTCGGCGAGCGGGCGCGGTGCTTGTCCCTCGAACAGTCCGCCTTGCGCCGCCTTCGCCAACTAGCCGATCTCCATGTTCAGGACCCGTCCGTTGCGGCGCAGTTGCATGCGCCAACCGTTGTAGGGTTCGCCAACAATTTGCTCGACGTCGCGAACCCGCTTCATCTCACGGCCCTCGATCGACAGGATGATGTCGCCGGGCCGGAATCCGAGCCGTTGCGCCGAGGTCCCGCGCCGCACCTGGAGAATGACCACGCCCTTGGTGTCGCCGCCGAAACCGATCTCCTCGACCAAGGCCGGCGACAGGTTGGCGATGCTGGCGCCCGAGAGCGGGTGCCGGCCTCGCAACGCGGTTACATTCCGCGGCGGATCCTCGGGCGGCGCGATCAGCTTGAAATTGGCCTTTCGCGTCAGTCCATGGCTGAACACGGTCATCGTCACGAATTCGCCGATCGGCCGGGTCGCAAGACGGAATCTCAGCGCCTGCGGGTCCTCGACCTCGTGGCGCCCGATCGCCAGGATCACGTCGCCCTGCTGGATGCCGGCGCGGTCGCTGGGGCCGCCTTCCGCTACGTGTTCGATCAGCACCCCGATCGGTCGCTTGAGCCCGAGGGCCGACGCGATATCGGCGGTCACCGGTTTGCCCGTGAGGCCGAGCCAAGGGCGGACCAGCTTGCGCCCGGTCGCGGCACTTTCAACGATCGTTCGCACCATGTTGCTCGGCACCGCGAAGCCGATTCCCATGGAGCCGCCGTTGCGCGAGAATATCGCCGTGTTGATCCCGACCAGACGCCCCTTCATGTCGACCAGCGCACCGCCGGAGTTGCCCGGATTGATCGCTGCGTCGGTCTGGATGAAGAACCGGTAGTCGGTGATCCCGACCGAGGTTCGGGCCAGGGCGGAGACGATGCCGCTGGTCACCGTCCGCCCGACGCCGAAGGGATTGCCGAGCGCCAGCACCAAGTCGCCGACCTCGAGGTCGTCGGAATCGCCAAACGCGACGAAGGGCAGGCGCTCGCCCTCCGTCTCGACACGCAGGACGGCGATGTCGGTGCGCTCGTCGGCGATCAGGATGCGGGCCTCGAATTCCCGCCGGTCGGACAGGACGGCGGTAATGGCGTCGGCTCCCTTGATGACGTGGTGGTTGGTGACGATGATCCCGTTCGCCTTGACGATGACGCCGGAGCCGAGCGAATTCTCGAGCCGCTCGCGCTGGCCGCCGAACGGGAAGTCCTTGCCGAAGAAGCGTTTGAAGAACGGATCGTCGAACAGGAACGGCGATTGCCGGCGGCGCACCACCTTGCGGGCATAGATATTGACGACGGCGGGCCCGGCGCGTTTGACGATCGGCGCGAAGGACAGTGTGACCTCGGCCGGGCTGCCCGGCGCGATGCGCTTCCGCGCTTCGGCGGGCGCCGTGAGAAGCAGCGCGCCTGCGACCGCGACAATGATTAGACGTGTGAGCATACCGCTATGTAGCTGCCCCTCGCCCGGGGAACAAGCATCCAGCATTAGATGCAAAAACGGGCCGGCGTCGCGCCAGCCCGTCTTTGGTTTCGGATAACCCATTACGGCGGTGCGTCAGGCCTCTGCCGCTTCCTCGAGCTCGCCGTCCTCGCCCTGCACCGGACCTGAATCCAGACCCTTGGCGTCGGGATCGCGGTCGACCAGTTCGATGATCGCCATCGCCGCCGCGTCGCCATAGCGCATGCCGGCCTTGAGGACGCGGGTGTAGCCACCCTGACGCTCCGCATAGCGGGGTCCAAGGGTCTCGAACAGCTTCGCCGTCATCGCGTCGTCACGCAGCATCGCAAACGCGCGACGGCGGTCGTGCAAACGGCCGCGCTTGCCCAGGGTGATCAGCTTGTCGACGATCGGGCTCAATTCCTTGGCCTTCGGCAGGGTCGTCTTGATCTGCTCGTGCTTGATCAGCGCCGCCGCCATGTTGGCGAACATGGCACGCCTGTGCTCCTTGGTCCGGTTGAGTTTCCGCCCACTCATTCGATGGCGCATAACGGCGTTTCCTTCTTATCCTGGTCCAGGACGGCGCAAGCGCGTTATCTAAAACGGCTCCTCGAGCTTCTTGACCAGTTCCTCGATATTTTCCGGTGGCCAGGTCGGAATCTCCATGCCGAGATGCAGGCCCATTTGGGTCAACACTTCCTTGATCTCGTTCAGGGACTTGCGGCCGAAGTTCGGGGTCCGCAGCATCTCCGCCTCGGTCTTCTGCACCAAGTCGCCGATGTAGACGATGTTGTCGTTCTTGAGGCAGTTCGCCGAGCGGACCGAAAGCTCCAGTTCGTCGACCTTGCGCAACAGGTTCTTGTTGAACGGCAGCTCCGAGGGATGCTCCTCGGCAACGCGGGCCTGCGGCTCCTCGAAATTGATGAACATCTGGAGCTGGTCCTGGAGGATGCGCGCGGCGAGCGCCACCGCGTCCTCGGGCGTCACCGTGCCGTTGGT
>JASLSL010000039.1 GCA_030743445.1 Alphaproteobacteria bacterium | reverse complement strand
GAACGTCATCGAATCCAGTGCCGATCACGATCGCATCGGGTTGCCGCTGGGCCACCATGGCACGCACGTCGAGGCCGATTGAAACCGGAATCGCGGCATAGCCCGCCCTGTTCAGGGCTTCGACGCGGCGGATCACGGTTTCGGCGTCGCCGTCGGCAACCAAAACATGACCGAGAAGAGCCATCGCCCCCTAACGCCAAACGCGAAACAGGGCTTCGCGGCAAACCAACCGCGCAGCGGCGTCGTCTCCTCGCTTGACGTTCTCCCTGTTGCGTCCAACGATACCGGGTTGCTGTCAAAGGCGCGACAGAGAAATGCGGCCCGACACGAATCGGGGAGTGACGACGGACGTGAGCCCATCGGCTTTCGATACCGATCTCGACAAGAACGCCGCGAATTTCGAGGCGTTGTCGCCGCTCGGCTTTTTGCGCCGCTCGGCTTCGACCTACCCCGACAAGATCGCTGTGATCCACGGCGGCGACACCTACCCCTATGGGGAACTCTATCGCCGTTGCCGCAGACTGGCCTCGGCCTTGAAGGCGCGCGGCGTCGGCCATGGCGACACGGTCTCGGTGATGGCGCCGAACGTGCCGGCAATGCTGGAGGCGCATTACGGCGTGCCGATGCTCGGCGCCGTCCTGAACGCGCTGAACTACCGGCTCGATGCGCCGACCATCGCCTTCATCATGGAGCACGCCGAGAACAAGGTGCTGATCACCGACCGTGAATTCTCGCCGGTGATCGGCGAGGCGCTGAAGCAATCCAAGGCCAAGCCGTTGGTGATCGATATCGACGACGCGTTGGCCGAGGGCGGGGAGTTGCTCGGCGAAAAGGACTACGAAGCCTTCTTGGAGGAGGGCGACCCCGAATTCGAATGGTCCTATCCGGCCGACGAATGGGAGGCACTCTCGCTCAACTACACCTCGGGCACCACCGGCAACCCGAAGGGCGTCGTGTTTCATCACCGGGGCGCCTATCTCAACGCCGTCGGCAACGCCATCATGTTCGGACTCAACTCGGCGACGATCTATCTCTGGACCTTGCCGATGTTCCACTGCAACGGCTGGACCTATACCTGGGCGGTGACCGCCGCTGCGGGAACCCACGTCTGTCTTCGCCAGGTCGATCCGGCGCTGATCTTCCCGATGATCGAGGAGCACGAGGTGACCCATATGTGCGGCGCGCCGGTCGTGCTCAACATGCTGATCCACGCGCCGGACGAGCTGAAGCGCGAATTCGCCCACGGCCGGATCGAGATCGCGACCGGCGGCGCGGCGCCGCCGAGCGCGGTGATCGAGGGCATGGAGCGAATGGGATTCCGCGTGACCCACCTCTACGGCCTGACCGAGAGCTACGGTCCCTCGATGCTCTGCGCCTACCAGGACGGCTGGGAGGAGCTGGAGATCGGCGAACGGGCCGCCCTGATGGCGCGCCAGGGGGTCAACTATTTGACCCTGGAGCGCTATGACGTGGTCGACCGGGAAACGCTCGAGCCGGTGCCGGCCGACGGCGAGACCATCGGCGAGCTGGTGCTGCGCAGCAACACGGTGATGAAGGGCTACCTCAAGAACAGGCAGGCTTCCGACGCGGTCTTCCAAGGCGGCTGGTTTCGGACCGGCGACCTCGGGGTCAAGCATCCCGACGGCTATGTCGAGATCAAGGACCGGGCCAAGGACATCATCATTTCGGGTGGCGAGAACATCTCCAGCCTGGAGATCGAGGAGGTGCTGTACAAACACCCGAAGATCATGGAGGCGGCGGTCGTCGCCCGGCCAGACGAGAAGTGGGGCGAGACGCCCTGCGCCTTCGTGACCCTGACCGACGGCGCCGACAGCGTCAGCGCGCAGGAAGTGATCGACTTTTGCCGGGACAATATGGCGCACTACAAATGCCCCAAGACCGTGGTCTTCGGCGGACTGCCCAAGACCTCGACCGGCAAGATCCAGAAATTCATCCTGCGCGACCAGGCGAAGGAAGTCTAAATGGCCGACCTTCCGCTCGACGGACACAACGCGATCGTCACCGGCGCCTCGAGCGGGCTCGGCCGGCACTTCGCGCTGACCCTGGCGCGGGCCGGCGCCAAGGTGGCGCTCGCCGCCCGGCGGACCGACAAACTGCAAGAGCTTGCCGACGAGATCGCCGATCTCGACGGGCACGGCCTGCCGGTCAAACTGGACGTGACCGACGCGGCGAGCGTCCGGGCCGCGGTCGAGACGGCGGAAACCGAGCTCGGCCCGATCACCATCCTGATCAACAATTCTGGCATCGCCCTGCCGGCCGCCGCGGTCGACATTTCCGAGGAGGATTGGGATGCGGTGATCGACACCAACCTCAAGGGCGCCTGGCTGGTGGCACAGGAGGTCGCGCGCCACATGATCCGTCTGAAGCACGGCGGCAGCATCGTCAACATCGCCTCGGCCCTCTTCGACCGGGTGCAGAGCCGGCTTTCGACCTATGCGATCTCGAAGGCCGGCGTGGTGCAGATGACCAAGGCGCTGGCGTTGGAGCTGGCGCGCCACGACATCCGCGTCAACGCGATCGCGCCCGGCTATATCGTCACCGAGATGAACCGCGAGTTTCTGACCTCGCCCCGCGGCCAGGAAATGATGCGGCAGGTTCCCCAGCGCCGTTTCGGCGAGTTGGAGGACCTCGACGCGCCGTTATTGTTGCTCGCCGGCGAGGGCTCGCGCTACATCACCGGCGCCGTGATCATCGCCGACGGCGGGCACGGTCTCGCCATACCGGACTAAGTACAGAAACCCGAGCATATGGATCCGAAATGGAATTCACACTGACGCCCGAGATCGAGGATTACCGGCTGCGCATTCGCGAGTTCGTCGAGACTCACATCATCCCGATCGAGTCCGACCCCACGGCCTATGACGAGCACGAAAATATAACTCTCGACCGTTTGCGCCAGCTGCGCGACATCGCCAAGCAACAGGGCCTGTGGGCGCTGCAGATGCCGAAGGAGCGGGGCGGGCAGGGCCTGCCCGTCGGCGGCATGGCGGCATGCTACGAGGAGATGAACCGCTCGATCTTCGGGCCCGCGGCATTCAACTCCTCGGCCCCCGATGACGGCAACATGATCGTCCTCAACAAGGTCGCGCGAGAGGACCAGAAGGACAAATGGCTGCAGCCGATCATCGACGGCGAGGTCCAGTCCTCCTTCGTCATGACCGAACCGCATCCGGGCTCGGGATCCGACCCCTCGATGATGTTGACCAAGGCCGAGAAGAAGGGCGACAAGTGGATCGTCAACGGCCAGAAGTGGTTCATCACCGGCGCCGAGAACGCCAAGCACTTCATCCTGATCGCCAGCACTTCGGACGATCCGCGCAAGGGCCTCAGCGCCTTCATGTATCACGCCGACCAGCCGGGCTGGCGGATCACCCGCCGGATCGACATCATGGGGCCCGAGGAGCACGGCGGCCACTGCGAGCTCGAGTTCGACGGGCTCGAAATTCCCGACGACGACCGGCTGATGGAGGTCGGCGACGGGCTCAAGCTGACCCAGATCCGCCTCGGCACCGCGCGGCTGACCCATTGCATGCGCTGGCTCGGGATGTCCAAGCGCGCGCTGGAGATCGCCAAGGACTATATCTCCGAGCGCGAGAGCTTCGGCGTCAAGCTCGCCGACCGCGAGGGCGTGCAATGGCTGATCGGCGAGGCGGCGATGGAGATCCACATCGGCCGGATGTTGGTCGCGCACGCGGCATGGAAGCTCGATCAGGGCGAATTCGCCCGCAAGGAAGTCTCGATGGCCAAAATCCACGTCGCCGACACGCTGCACAAGGCGGTCGACACCGCGATCCAGCTCAACGGCGCGCGCGGCTACTCGAAGGACACGGTGCTCGACTGGATGTACCGCTATGCCCGCCAGGCGCGGCTGGTCGATGGCGCCTCGGAAGTCCACAAGATGGTGCTCGCCCGCAACTACATGGCGGAAGGCAACGACTTCTGGGCTTGGGGGTGAGGGTGCTCCCGGCGGCGACCTATTTGACCGCCTCGCCTTCGCCGTGGATACGGGCGAGGATGCGGTCGAACGATCCGTCCCGCTTCATCTCGCTCACCGTGCGGTCGAACTTCTTTAGGAACCCGCTGGCGTAGGGCGATCGCTTCGAGACCATCAAGGCAAACTCCATCCCACCATAGACGTGCGGCAGGACGATCAAGTCCTTCTGCATTTTTGCGTCGACGATTTCCTTGATCACGACGGCATAGGGCTGAATGAGAACGTCGGAGCGGCCGCGCTTGATCCGCTTCAAGCAGGAGTGGACGCGGGCGGCTTCGCGATAGCGAATCTCGTGCTTGCCGTAGAACCGTTCTCCCCATGAATTGCCGGCAATTCTGCAGACCTTCAGTTTCTTGAACGAGGCGATGTCGGGCGCCGTGCGCAGCATCTCGTGAGCCTTGCCGTCGCGCTTGACCACGGCCCGCATTTCGAACTTGTAGACGATGTTTTCCGAACGCAGCGTGTATTCCAGACGCTCCGCCGTCGGCGTGGTGACAAAGCCGTCCAGGTCGCCGACCTGGACGTATCGTTGCGCCCGGCTCCATGGCGAGCCGTATTGCGCGATCGGTTGGTTCATCCGCTTGACGACGATCTCGTGCATCAGCTCGGGCAGGATACCCTTAACGTCGACGCCGGTATCGTGAGAGTAAGGGCTCCAGTCCGAGTTGTAGGACAGGCGAAGCGGGTCTTCCGCGCGCGCTTCGACGTGGAGGCCGGCGATAATTATCGCCAATAAAAACAGAGCGATAACCGTATTTCGCCCACCGCGGCTCGTATGAATCTGCAATTTCTGAATCCCTGAGATCGAATGCCGCTCGTGCGATATTTCAATCACTCAATCTATGCCGAGGCGGTGATTTCCCAAATGTTTCGTGCGGTCGCTACTCGAATAATACTAATTCCATATAAAGTTAACGAATACTTATTGCGTCGCGTCATATTGGCGCAATGCGAAAAGATATCCTGGGTGGGCCGATCTATTGGGTCGTCTTCAGGCGACCTCGTCGCGACCGATATCATCTTCGCGGCTCGACGGGCCGACAGGTTTCGCCCATCGCCCCGCGAGCAATCAATCGTTTCCGAATCATGCCCCCGGCTGCTTAAATAGGCGCGGAAGTGTAGTCATGTTCCTGCAGGTACAAGGTTGAATGTCGACCAGCGAAGGCGATCGACGCCACCCTGGCGAACGCGACCTATATGGATGGCGGCGCCACCGCCGGATTTCACGGGCGTCAGGTCAAATCCAACAAACAGGTCGATTGGTCCAAGACCGAGGGCAGGGACCAGACGATCAACACCGTGATCGGGGCGTTGACGATGAACGAGAACGAAGGCGATACCCGGTAAGGGATTGATACTTAGTGTTATTCTGGCAGTCCTGGTGCTCGACTGGACTACGCCGGCCGGGGCCGCCGGCGCACGCGGCCTGACCGTCCCGTTGAAGGCGAGCGAGAGGGCCGACGCCCGGGTCGTCGAGGAGGTCGAGCTCTACAGCAATTCCTACGCCCTGGTGATCGGCATC
>JASLSL010000038.1 GCA_030743445.1 Alphaproteobacteria bacterium | reverse complement strand
CGAGCGCCGTCTTGCCCATCGAGGGGCGCCCGGCGAGGATGACCAGGTCCGAGCGGTGCAGCCCACCGAGCATCTGGTCGAGGTCGCGGAAGCCGGTGGTGACGCCGACGATGTGGGTATCGCGGCGGAACGCTTCCTCCGCGCTCTGCAGCGCCAGCTTGGCGGCGTCGAGCACCGTCATGTGACTGCGCTCGGTCTCGCCCGTCGCCTGCAACTCGTAAAGCTTCTGCTCGGCCGACTCGATCTGGTCCGCCGCCTTAATGTCGAGGTTCGGTTCGTAGGACTCGGTGACCAGGTCCTCGCCGACACCGATCAACTGGCGCCGTAGGTAAAGGTCGCGGATGTCCTCGGCGTATTGCCTTGCGTTGACCACGGTGACGACGCTGGCCGCGAGATCGAACAGGTACTGCGCTCCGCCGACCCCTTCGAGCGCTGGGTCTTGCTCGAAATAATGCTTCAACGTCAAGGGGCTGGCGACCTGGCCGCCTTCGACCAGCTTGGCCGCGGCCTCGTAGATGCGACCCAGCACGGGCTCGTAGAAATGCTCCGGGCGCAGGAAATCGGCGACCCGTTCGTAGGCCCGGTTATTGGTCAGGATCGCGCCCAGCAGCGCCGCCTCGATCTCGGTATTGTGGGGTGGGACCCGATAGAGCGTGGAGTCCTCGACCTCGCCCGCGATCGGGGCCACGTTGATTTCGGTCGCTGTCGTTGCCATGGCGCGACGTTACAAGGGCCGGCCGGAAACAGGAACGGTTCAATCACGAGGAACACGGGGATAACTCCGAGTCGCCGACAAATAAATTCGCGCGGCACGCCGAAGCCGACACGCCGCGCGGGATTCGCGGTCAGAATGGGCGGCCGAAACCTAGTCGGATTTCTCCTCGTCGGTCGCCGCCTCGGCGTCGGCGTCGGTCTCCGCGGCCTCCTCCTTCGCCTCCGATTCACCCGACTCGGCGACTTCGCTCTCCGCCTTGCTTTCGGCCTCGGGGGTCTTGGCCGGGGCCGCCACGGCTTCGACCGGCGCCTCTTCCTCGGCCACCTGCTGTTCTTCCTCGTCCGAGATGATGGCGTGGCCGAGCCGTTCCTGCTCGGCCGCCTCATCCACGGTACGGGCGACGTTGATGGTCACCGAGGCGTCGACCTCGGGGTGCAGCTTGATGCGGAAATCGTGAAACCCGAGGGTCTTGACCGCATGTTCCATCAGCACTTGGCTGCGGTCGACGGTGAATCCCGCCTCGGTCACCGCGGTGGCGATGTCGCGGGCGTTGACCGAACCATAGAGATGGCCGGTCTCGCCGGCGCTGCGGATTACCACGACCTTGGTGCCGTCGAGCTTCTCGGCCAACTTTTCGGCTTCCTCGCGGTGCTCCAGATTTTCCGCCTCGAGTTGCTTGCGCTGGCCCTCGAAGGCTTCGACGTTCTCCTTGGTCGCGCGCATCGCCTTCTTTTGGGGCAACAGGAAGTTGCGCGCATAGCCGGGCTTGACGTTGACCACGTCGCCCATCTGGCCGAGCCGCTCGATCCGCTCCAATAGGATGACCTGCATGTTACACCTCCTCGTCCGGACCCGCCGCGGCGAAGCGCCGCCGAAGCCCGGCAAACTGTTCGACGCATCCCAACACGGCCACGATCAGGAGCGGCCATCCGAGGATCAGCATCAAGACATAGAACAAAATCAAAAGCATGCGCCCGGCGGCGACGTTGCGGCACATCACGTGCACCACCGCCAGGCCGATCAGCAGGAACGGCACCGCCAGCAGCATCGCCAGGTTCCCGCCAAACAGTCCGAACGGATCCGGCAGCAACAGACCGACCGCGGCCGCCGCCGCCGTCGCCGGCAACAGCCATCGCGGCAGTTCGCTCTCGCCGTAGTTGGGCGACGGCCTGAGGCCGCGTCCGAGCTTGACCAACAGCCGTTGCGCCAGCCCGGCATTGACGAAGATCATCACCAACCAAGACGCCGCGACCGATCCCGGCAACAGCGGCGCGATTATGTCGATCAATTGCTCGCGCTGTTCCGCCTGCCCGGGCGCCAGGATCTGGTCGGCGAACCCGCCGACGAAGGTACGCAGGCTCTCGGTCAGTCCTTCCGGCTGCAAGGCGAGGAACAGCATCGCCGCCGTGTAGATCGCCGCGGCCAGCACGGTTGCGGCGCCGACCAGCAGTCCCGGCGGGTACCACTGGGTGTTGCCGCTCTCGTCCTGGCGCGACAACAGGGCTTGGCGGACCAAAAGCGCCACCGGGGCGACATTGAGAACGATGAAGGTCAGGGCGCCGATCAGACCGCCGAGCACAGCCATCGCCACGGCGGCGAAGGCGCCGGCGATGGTGCTCGCGGCGGCGCCCATGCTGAGTCCGACCAGGAACAACGGCAATTGGCAAAAATACGCCAATACGAGACCGCCCAGCGAGCCGGTCGTCGCCAGCCCGCAAAAGAGCGCGCTCGCCAGCCCGCCGATGATAATCACCGGCCATCGCGTCATCGCGAACATTTCCGCCGCTACCCGCTGTGCCCGCTATCGAATGATGTACGGCAGCAGGCCGAGATAACGCGCCCGCTTGATCGCCTTCGCCAGCTCGCGTTGTTTCTTGCGTGAGACGGCGGTAATGCGGCTCGGCACGATCTTGCCGCGCTCGGATATGAAGCGCAGCAGCATCTTGACGTCCGCGTAGTCGATCACGGGCGCGTTGGGTCCGCTGAACGGGCAGCTCTTGCGGCGCCGGAAGAACGGCCGCCTTCCGCCGCCGCCGCCGCGCGGTCCGCCGCGGCCACCGCCGCCGCCGCGCGGTCCGCCGCGGCCGCCGCCGCCGGGTCGTCGATCGGTCATGTCGCGTCCTCCTTCGCTTCGGCCCCGGGGGCCTCGGCGTCGTCCTTCTTCTCTTCGGCCTCCGCCGGGGCGTCGTCCTTCTTCTCTTCGGCTCCGGGGGACTCGGCTTTCGTCTCGTCGGGCTTCTTGTCTGCCTTGGACTTTCTCGGCGTGTCGCGATCGTCGTCCCGGCCGCGCCGGTCGGCCCGGTCGCGGTCCCGGTCGCCCTTGCCTTGCATGATCGGCGAGGGCTCGTCGCGCAACGCCTCGACGCGCACCGTCATATAGCGCAGCACGTCCTCGTTGATCCGCATGTTGCGCTCCATTTCCTGGATCGCGTCGCTCGCGGCGTCGATGTTGAATAGGACGTAATGCGCCTTGCGGTTCTTATTGATGCGGTAGGCGAGATTGCGCAGACCCCAATACTCGCGCCGCTCGATCGAGCCGCCGCCGTCCTTGATGATTTTCTCGAAATCGTCGGCCAGGGTGTCGACCTGTCTGGTCGAGATGTCCTGACGCGCCATGAACACGCTTTCGTAAAGCGCCATTCGAATTCTCCCTCTGGCTATTCGCGATCCGGCGTCGCGCCCTTCATCGGGTTATGCGACCGCCCGGATCTAGCCGACGCCGGAGCGTCAGCAAGGAGCTATGTTCGGCACGCCCTCTGGCGTGCAAGCGCGCGCACTATACGGATATTCCGGGTGATGGAAAGCGAAATCGCGGGTCCGCTTGACAGTGCCTCTTGAGGCGCTATGACTGTCGCCGAAGTCCACGGAGTTCGACAATATCATGACCCGCGCATTCCTATTCCCCGGACAGGCGACGCAGGCCGTCGGCATGGGCCAAGATCTGGCCGACGCCTTCACCACTGCGAAACTCGTCTTCGAGGAGGTCGACGAGGCCTTGAAGCAGAACCTTTCCCGCCTGATGTTCCAGGGACCGGAGGACGAACTGCTGCTGACCGAGAACGCGCAACCGGCGATCTTGACCGTCAGCCTCGCGGTCGCGACCGTCCTCGAGAAAGACTGTAACATCAACCTCGTCGAGAAGGCGGCCTACGTCGCCGGGCATTCGCTCGGCGAGTATTCGGCGCTCGCCGCGGTCGGCTCGCTCAGGCTCCAGGACGCGGCGCGACTGGTCAAGCTGCGCGGCCGCTCGATGCAGGAGGCGGTGCCGGTCGGCATGGGCGCGATGGCGGCGCTGATGGGGCTCGAGCTCGACGTCGTGAAGGAAGTCGCGGCGGCGGCGGCCGGGGACGAGGTCTGCGACGCCGCCAACGACAACGCGCCGGGCCAGGTCGTGGTCAGCGGCCACGCCTCGGCGGTCGAGCGCGCCGTCGAGATCGCCGGCGAGCGCGGCGCCAAGCGCTGCGTCATGTTGCCGGTCAGCGCGCCGTTCCACTCCGCCCTGATGCAGCCGGTCGCCGACATCATGGCGGAGGCACTGGCGGAAACGGAGATAACGGCCCCACGGGTCCCGGTCGTCGCCAACGTCACGGCCGAGCAGGTCACCGACCCCGACGCCATACTCCGGAACCTGGTCGAGCAGGTCACCGGGATGGTGCGATGGCGCGAAAGCATCGCCTATATGAAGGACAACGGCGTCGACTCGATGGTCGAGACCGGCTACGGCAAGGTCATGAGCGGCCTGGTCCGGCGCGTCGACCGCGAGATAGCGACGAGCGCCGTCGGCACGCCGGGCGACATCGAGGAATTCGCCAAGACAGTTTGAGGAGAGGGAGGATGTTCGACCTTTCAGGCAAAGGCGCACTGGTGACCGGGGCGTCGGGCGGCATCGGCGGCGCCATCGTCCGCGCGCTGCATCGGGCGGGGGCGGCGGTGGCGCTCTCGGGAACCCGGGTCGAGGCGCTCGAGAGCCTGGCCAAGGATCTCGGCGAGCGCGCCCACGTAACACCGGCCGACCTCACTGATCCGGCGGCGCCCGGCGAATTGGTGAAGACCGCCGAGGCGGCGCTCGGGGCCGTCGATATACTGATCAATAATGCCGGTCTGACCCGCGACATGCTGGCGATGCGGCTCACCGACGACGACTGGCAGACCGTGCTCGACGTCAACCTGACCGCGGCGTTCCGATTGTCCCGCGCGGTCCAACGCGGGATGATAAAGCGGCGCTGGGGGCGCATCATCTCGATCACCTCGGTGGTCGGCGTGATGGGCAATGCGGGTCAGGCCAACTATGCCGCCTCCAAGGCCGGCATGATCGGCATGTCGAAGTCGATGGCCCAGGAGGTGGCCGGGCGCAACATCACCGTCAACTGCATCGCGCCCGGCCTGATCGACACCGCGATGACCGAGAAATTGACCGACGATCAGCGCGAGAAAATCCTCGCCGCGGTGCCGGCCGGTCGGCTCGGCACGGCGGACGACGTGGCCGGCGCCGCGGTCTATCTGGCGAGCGAGGAAGCGGCCTACGTGACCGGTCAAACGGTCCATGTAAACGGCGGGATGGCGATGATATGACCCGGTTTTCGGGGGCGATATTCCGGCGCTGGCCACGGCTGAAAAAGTGTGTTACGAAACGCCGCCGCCGCTTGGGACGAAACCTGTCGGCGGCCGGATTTTTGTTTTTGCCTTGTAAAACACGAGAAGGTTTAGCGACATGAGCGACGTTGGGGACCGCGTTAAGAAAATCGTCGTCGAGCACTTGGGTGTTGACGAGGGAAAGGTCACGGACAACGCCAGTTTCATCGACGATCTGGGTGCCGATAGTCTCGATACGGTCGAGCTCGTCATGGCGTTCGAGGAGGAGTTCGGGTGCGAAATTCCCGACGAAGCGGCCGAGAAAATCTTGACCATCAAGGATGCTATCTCGTTCATCGAGGAGCATAGCGGCGACTGACTTCCCGCTGCCGGTCCCATGCAATTCGTGTCCATGGCGATGAGATGAGACGCGTTGTCGTAACAGGGATCGGCGCCGTCACGCCGCTGGGCATTGGCGTCGACCATGTTTGGCGCCGCCTGTTGGCCGCCGAGAGCGGTATCTCACAGATAGAGTCATTCGATGCGTCCGATCTGAAATGCCGGATCGCCGGCGAGGTGCCGACGGGCGAGTCGGGCGAGGGCGCGTTCAACATCGACGACTGGATCCCGACCAAGGACCAGCGCAAGATGGATGCCTTCATCACCTATGCGCTGGTCGCCGCCGATCAGGCGATCACGGACGCCGGCTGGACGCCCGACGACGAGGAGAGCCTGGACCGGACCGGCGTCCTGATCGGGTCCGGCATCGGCGGGCTGCCGGGTATTTCGAACACCTCGGTCGTGCTGCACGAGCGCGGACCGCGCCGGGTCAGCCCGTTCTTCATTCCGGCAAGCCTGATCAACCTCGCCCCGGGCCACGTCTCGATTAAATACGGGTTCCGCGGGCCCAATCACTCGGTCGTCACCGCCTGCGCCACCGGCACCCATGCGATCGGCGACGCGGCCCGGCTGATCCAGTTCGAGGACGCCGAGGTCATGATCGCCGGCGGTGCGGAGGCGGCGGTCTGTCGCATCGGCATTGCCGGGTTCGCGGCGGCGAAGGCGCTGTCGACCAATTTCAACGATACGCCAGAGAAGGCCTCGCGGCCGTGGGATCAGGATCGCGACGGGTTCGTGATAGGCGAGGGCGCCGGCGTCGTTGTGCTCGAGGAACTGGAGCACGCCAAGGCACGCGGCGCCAAAATCTACGCCGAGGTCACCGGCTACGGGCTCTCGGGCGACGCCTATCACATGACGGCGCCCGCCGAGGACGGCAACGGCGGTTTCCGGGCCATGCAGGGGGCGCTGAAGCGGGCCAAGCTCGACCCGCAAGACGTCGACTACATCAACGCTCACGGGACTTCGACCCCGCTCGGCGACGAGATCGAACTCAACGCCGTGAAGCGGCTGTTCGGCGATCATTCCAACAAGCTGTCGATGTCGTCGACCAAGTCGTCGATCGGCCATTTGCTGGGCGCCGCCGGCGCCGTCGAGGCGGTCTTCTGCATCAAGGCGATCCAGGACGGCGTGGTGCCGCCGACCCTCAATCTCGACAACCCGTCGCCGGGCTGCGATCTCGACCTGGTGCCTCACCAGGCCAAGGAACGGACCGTGCGCCACGTGTTGTCCAATTCTTTCGGGTTCGGCGGAACCAACGCCTCGCTGATCGTCTCCGCCGTCGAGTAGGCGCCGGATGCGTCGCCCCGCGCGCATCATCGTTGCCGTCGTCCTCGTCATCTTCGCCGCCGCATCGATTGCCGGCGGCGTTTTCGTTTGGGGCTTGAGTGTTTTCGCCGCACACGGTCCCTTGGCCGGTCCCGCGACCGTGGTCATCGCCAAGGGCAGTGGCCTCGCCGGGATCGCGCTCCAGCTAGAGGCCTCGGGGATCATCAGCTCGGGCCGCGTCTTCGTTTGGGCGGCGCGCCTGACCGGCGGCGCTCGCGCCTTGCGCGCCGGCGAGTATGCGTTTCCGGCCCGCGCCAGCATGGAGGCGGTGTTGGAGACGCTGGTTGCCGGCCGCACGGTCCTGCGCCGCCTCACCGTGCCCGAGGGCCTCACCGCGCGCCAGATCGTCGCCCTGGTCGAAGGGGCGGG
Organism: Alphaproteobacteria bacterium; assembly: GCA_030743445.1. Taxonomy (GTDB): domain Bacteria; phylum Pseudomonadota; class Alphaproteobacteria; order UBA8366; family UBA8366; genus JASLSL01. The sequence goes on along the minus strand of JASLSL010000038.1, from coordinate 7,981 downwards.
CGGGCTCGAGGGCAGCGTCGCACCCTTGCCCAAGGAAGGATCGCTGCTCCCCGAGACCTATCATTACGCCTATGGCGACCCCCGCGGCACCTTGGTCGAGCGCATGCGGCGCGATATGGGCCGCGCGGTGGCGAAGCTCTGGGCCGACCGCGCGGAAGGCCTACCCTTCGACAAACCGGAGGAAGCCGTGATCCTGGCCTCGGTGGTCGAGAAGGAGACCGCGCTGCCGGCCGAGCGCTCGCGGATCGCCGCGGTCTTCATTAACCGGCTGAAGAAAGGCATGCGGCTGCAGTCGGACCCGACCGTCGTCTATGCGCTCACCGGCGGCCGGGGCGCGCTCGGGCGGAAGCTGACCCGCGCCGACCTCGACGTCGACCATCCCTATAATACTTATCGCAACCTCGGGCTTCCGCCGGGTCCGATCTGCAATCCCGGGCGCGCGTCGCTGGGCGCGGTACTGCATCCGGCGAAGACCGAGGAGCTTTATTTCGTCGCCGACGGCAGCGGCGGCCATGTTTTCGCCAAGACCTTGGCGGAGCACAACCGCAACGTCGCCGAGTGGCGCAGGGTCAGGCCGGGCGGGACGTCGAAGTGAGCCGGCGGGCGAATTGAATGCGGTGCCGTCGCCGCGTATTCTCTTGCCGGCGGTAGGTCATGTATATGGGTCGCGTAATTCGCACATTGTCTCTGTGGATAGTGCTCGCGGCAGTCGGCTGCGGGCCGGACACGCCGGTCGCCGGATCGCTCTCGGAGGGCGACCGAAAGCTCATGAACGACAGCACCCAGCGCGCCCTCGAGCGTAACCGCATCGGCCGGAGGGTCAATTGGACCGACGGGTCGGGACGCGTCAGCGGCAGCGTGACGCCGACCCGGACCTACTTATCGGGGGGACAGCTCTGCCGGGAGTTCCAGCAGACGGTAACGATCGACCGCGAGACCGAATTCATCGATGGCGCCGCCTGCCGGGAAGACGATGGTGTGTGGGAAATCGTCAAGCTGTCGGATCCGGTGGGCCCAGGACTATTCAAGAAGTAGCGCGATCGAACCGCCGCCGACTGGCCCTGGCGATCCCCACCGTCAAATCGTCGAGCAGCTTTCGTCCGTCGGCCCCGCAGTCGCCCTGCCTCTTTTGCTCGGCGAGCGACGTCATCGCATCCAGATGGGCCGCGACGATTTTCGGACGCTCGGCGATGCCGTCGCCGCCCTCGATGTAATTGAACAGCGAGCTAGCGACGTCGCCGATCAACGGGTAGCCGAAGGTCGCGGCCTGGCCGCGAATGTCGTGGGCATCGCGGGCGAGGTCCTGGATCGCGCGCGAGGCGGTGGCCAGGTTGTCCGAGAGCCGCTCGCAATTCCGCCACATCACGGCGAGCGTGTGCCGCAGGTGATCCTCGAATTCGCCGCCCATCTCGGCGAGCGCCGCCTCGGCCTTGACGACCATCGCCTCGAGGCCGGGGCCGCCCGGCGAGACCTTGTTGCGCAGCCGGTTCGGCGGATGCAGCCGCTTGTAGGCGTCCGGCTGTCCCGGGTTGACCAGTTCGATCCTGACCTTGCCGAAGCGATCACTCTCGTTCCGGGTCATGCGATCATCCCTCCGCCGCGGCGGGCAGGTCCTCCGCCTCGTCGCGCTTGTCGTCGCCGTCGAAGGCCTTCTCCTGGCGTCGCCGGTCGGGGCCGAAATAGATCTTGGATTCGACGTAGGGCCGCGGGTTGTCGATGGTTGCGACGAAGCGCTTGTAAATGGCTTCCGGCGAGACCGGCTTCGCCAGGACCTCGGTGACGCCGCAATCGCGGACCTCGGCGACCCGGTCTTTCTCGCTGAAGGCGGTCAACATGACGATCGGCAGGAAGCGGACCGCGTCGTCTTCGCTGGCGCGCACCGCCCGGGTGAATTCGAGCCCGTCCATCGGCTCCATCAGCCAGTCGGTGATGACGATATCGGGCGGCACGTCGCCCAGGGTCTCGAGCGCCGCCCGCGCGTCGCTGGCGCACTGGACCCTGCGGACGCCCATCGCCGCGAGAATCGTGCGCATGATCGACAGCATGTATTGGTTGTCGTCGATCACGAGTACATGGAGATTTTCGAAGTTGTAGTCCGGCATCCTCCGCACCGACCCGTCGCGTTCCGCACCGCCCGTGCGAGCCGAATTCCCCGCGTCCGGGTTTTCCGCGAGACATGCAATAACAACGATTGGTTACCAATCCGTTTATTCGGACGGCGGGGGCAGGCCGGAAGACCGCTAAATCGACTCAAACCGGCGATGTATCGATGGCGTCAGGAGGCCGGCGTGAGGACCACCTTGCCGCCGCGGCCCTCGCGGCCGGCGTGATCGAGCGCCGCCGCGATCTCGTCGAGACCGTAAGTCGCCTCGACCGGCACCGAGAGCGTGCCGTCGGCGATCAGCGCCGAAAGATCGTCGTACATGGCCATCAAATCCCGGGGCGTAATCTCGCCCATCGTCTTGGCGAGCCAGAAGCCCTTGAGCGAGATGTCGTGAAACACCGTGTGCTCGGAGCGGATCATGCAAGGCTCGCCCGACAGCAACCCGTAGTTCACCACGACGCCGCCATCGGCAAGGCAGTCGGCAAGCCGCAGGGTCGCCGAGCCGGCGATCGCATCGATCGCGAGCTTGATCGCCGCGCCGTCGGTCGCGGCCGCGATCCGCTCGGCCACCTCGTCACCGTCGAGCACCACCACATCGGCGCCGATATTCTGGAGCTCACGGGCCAGCGACTCGCGCCGGACCAGGTTGACGGTCTTGAGTCCGCGCCGCCGGGCGAGAGCGATCAGATAGCGCCCGACGCCGGAATTCGCGGCATTTTGAATCACCCAGTCGCCGGCCTCTAGCTCGACGTAGTCGCGCAGCATCAAATGGGCGGTTGCGGGGTTTGCCTTCATCATGCCGAGTTGCAGCATGTCCGCCTCGGCCGGCATCGGAACCGCGAGGCCCGCCTTGACTCGGACCCGCTCGGTCCAGTTGGCGCGGGCCAGGCTCATCACCCGATCGCCGACCGCGGGATTATCGACGCCCTCGCCGACAGCGGCGATCCGGCCCGCGCCCTCGATGCCGAGCGCGGCGGGAAGCGGTGGCTTGGAGGCGTACTTGCCTTCGATGATCAGTAGGTCGGCCGGGTTGATCGCCGCGGCTTCGATGGCGATCACGACCTCGCCCGGACCGGGTTCACCGACGTCGTCGACCTCGACGCACTGGCAGACCTCGCTCGGTGTGCCGTAGCCGGTCATTTGGATCGCCTTCATCGGTTCCTCCGTTTCATTTCCTAAAATTCGTCGAGCGCCGCCTCCAGCGCCGGGACAGCGAGCATCAGGCTGACCCGCGTGGCCTCGTCCCTGAGCCGTCTCAATTCGGCGGCGAGGGTGTCGTCCCGTTGCCCGCTTCCGTGCTTTGCGAGCGCGCGCCCGCGAAGGATGAAGAAGTCGCACCACGGCAGAGGTTCGGGCCGCGTGTAGTCCTCCAATGCGGCGGCGTACCGCTCGACCTCGTCCCAGTCGCCGCTCTCCAGCATCACGTTCATCGCGTCGCGGTAGAAATAAAAGTGGTTATGAGCGACGGCGCCCTGTTCCAAGATCCGCTCCCCCTCGGCCAAGGCTTTCCGCTGCGCCGCGTCATTCTCGCAGTTGCGAGCGAACTCGGCGAGCGCCCGCGGTCCATCGAAAGTGATCCCGGTTTCATTGCAAACGGAAATCGCCCGCTCGCACAGTTCCCGGGCCTCCTTGCGCCGTCCTTCGAAGCGCAGAATTTTCGCCTTGTAAAAGAGGTTTTCCGGCTCGAACCGCCGTGCGCCCAGGCGCTCGATCAGACTTTGGCATCGTTCGAGATGCGTCACCGCCTCTGCCATCTCGCCCCATTCAAAGAGAATGTGGAATGCCAGGTTCCAGCCGAGCAGCTCGGCGCGCTGGTGGCCGACTGTCGTTGCCGCCTCGATCGTCGCGCGGGCGTCCTCCAAGGCTTCCCGCAGTTCGTTGGCGTAATGCCGGGTGAATCCGACCATGTAGAGGTTGGCGACCTCGATGCGGCCGAAACCGTGCTCGCGGCAGAGTTCGACGCAGCGGCGAAACTGTTCGTTGGCGGTGATCATCCGGCCGCGGACGTATTCGGCGTCGCCCAATCCACTGAGCGCCCGCGCCTCGTCGACCGGCGATTTCTCCTGCCGCGCATAGTCGAGCGCGAGATCGTGCTGCTCGCGGCATTCCTCGATTCGGCCGAGCGGGAAATACAGATTGCCGCGAAGATGATGGATTCGCGCCAACTCCTGTATCAGGCCGAGCTCCGTTGCCGCCGTCTCGGCCTGGGTCAGGGCGTCGAGCGCCTCGTCGAACCGGTCGACGACGCGCATGCCCGACGCCAGGCCGATCCAGGCCCGGCACCGTTCGGGATCGCTGTCGGCGTAGTCGAGCGCTTTCTCGTAGGCGTCGATCGAGGTTTCGATCGATCCCAGATCGAGCAGGATTTCGCCCTGGAAGCAGGTCAGGCTGCAGAGGTCGGATCGCTCGGTCGCGATTTCGAAGCCGCGATCGACCGATTGCATCGCGCGGTCGTAATGGTATTCGGCGACGAAGGCCTTGGCCGCGTCCAGGTAGGCGCCGGGCGCGGCGGGGTCCTCGGCGCGGTCGAGATGCTCGGCCCTCAGCGCCGGATCGAGGTCCGCGAACCATTCGGCGGCACGGGTGTGAAGCTCGTGCCGTCTCGGCTTGAGCATCGAGGCGTAGACGCCCTCCTTGATCAGCGCGTGGGCGAACAGATAGTCCTCGCCCTCGGGGTGCACCAGGTAGTGCTCGATCAGCCGGTCGCAGGCGTAGTCGGGATCGCCGACCAGGTTGCGCAACGCGTCCAAGGCGAAACGTTGGCCGATCGCCGAGGCCGCCTGCAACGCCCGCCGGTCGGCGTCCGGCAGTTGGTCCATACGCGCCAGGACCAGGCTTTGGATCGTCGCGGGCACCTCGTCATCGCCGGTCTCCTCGGCACTGCGTAGCAGTTGCTCGAGGAACAGCGGACTGCCCTCGGCGCGCTCGATACAGCTCATGGTGAGATTGTCGTTGGCGAGCGCGAATGCGCCGGCGAGCTCGATCGCTTCCGCGTCGCGCAACGGGCCGAGGTCGATGGTCATCAGCGGGCTGCCGCCGGTGCTGCCACGCCATGCCTGATCCAGCGGATCGCCTTCGATTCGCGACGTCATAACCAGCACCGCCGGGCAGTTCTGGACCGCCGCGGTGACCCGGGCGAAGTAGGCGAGCGACGCCGCATCGGCCCAATGGATATCCTCGACCGTCAGCAGCCGCGGTTGGCGAACGCTCAACTCCTGGATGAGATCGATGACCAGCATCTGCTTGCCCTTGGTCCGGGTGGCGTCGTCCATCGCGTCGTAGATGCCGAGCAGCTCGACCGGCTGCGGCACGTCGAGCAGATCGTTGAGGAACACGCGCTGGTCGGACTCGTAGAAACTGTCGGCCTGGGCCCTGTCGGCCATGCTCGTGCGCGTCGCCACGTCGCTGCCGGCCGGGACACCTAGCAGGTCGCCGATCAGGGTGGCGATTGCGTCCTGGCCCTTGCCGACGCCGAAATCGAGGACCATCCCCTTGTGACAGGCATAGTCCTGCCGTTCGGCGCCCGCTTCGAATTCCTCGACCAGCCGGGTCTTGCCGAAGCCGGCCTCGCCGCGCAAGATCATCGCTTGGCCGGCGCCGGTCGACTTGCAGGCCTCGAGGACGCCGGCGAACTGGGCGAGCTCGCTGCGCCGGCCGACGAACCAACTGCGCGCGGTTCCGTGACCTTCCGTGCGCAGCGCCGCCGCCCGCCATGCCGGCACTGGTTTCTCGATACCCTTGACTGCAACCTCGCCGAGCGAGTCGCATTCGACATGGTCCTCGACGGCGCGATAGACGGTGTTGGAGACGATGGTTTCGCCGGGCTCCGCCATGCCGTTGAGCCGTGAGGCGAGGTTGGCGGCGACGCCCGTCACCGCATAGTCCGGAACGTCCTCGGGGTTCTCCGCACCCTGGCCCGCGACGACGACCTCGCCGCTGGCGATGCCGATATGGACCGCGAGGTCGCGGTCGAGTTCGGCGCTGAGCTCCACCATCGCGTTGTGGGTCTCGAAGGCGGCGCGAACCGCGCGCAACGGATCGTCGCTGTGGGCGACCGGCGCGCCGAACAGCGCCATCACCTCGTCGCCGACATGGCGGTGCACGGTGCCGCCGTGGTCCTGGATGATCCGGTCGATCGCATTGAGGACGCGGCCGGCCAGGGTGTGAAGGTCCTCGGCGTCGAGCGCGGTCGAAAGCTCCGTGTAGCCCGAGAGATCGGCGAAGAAGATCGTGACCTGGCGGCGCTCGCCGTCGGTTGCGGCCGGTTCCGCCGCCGCGGCCGGTTCCGGCGCCGCGGCCGGCGTGGCCGCGTCCGCTTCGGCGTCCGGCTTCAGCTCGGCGATCGCCGCCAAGAGCCGTTTGCGATGGCCAAGCAAAGTCACCCCCAACTCCCGGAGGTCCGCTTCGCTCAGCTCGCCGAGCACGTCGCCGTCGATGTCGTTCTTGCGGAATACGCCCGCGTACCGCTCCAGGCCGAGGGCGCCCAGCCAGGCTTCAACGTCCACCAATTTCCTCCCGCCTTAATCGGCTTTCCGATTTTCCGGACATTAGCATATCAGGGCTTCTTCGGCAGATGGCGCAGAAGGGGGTCGGTGAACGCCGGCGGCAGGGCGCCGAGAAACCAACTGATGAAATAGGTCGGCCACGGGAAGGCGATCCGCGCCCGGTTCCGCGCCAGGCCGCGCTGGATGATCCGCGCCGCCTTCGCCGCCGGCATGATGAACGGCATCGGATAGGGATTGCTCGCGGTCATCCGGCTTTTGACGAAGCCGGGGCAGATCACCGACACCTCGATACCGTCGGGCGCCAGCGCGCCGCGCAGCGATTCGCCGTAGAGCCGGACCGCGGCCTTGCTGGCGGCGTAGGCGGGCGAGCCCGGCAGGGGCAGGAACGAGGCGACCGAGGACATCAGCGCCACCTGTCCCTTGCCGCGCGGGCGCATCGCCTCGATCGCCGGATGGACCGTATTCAAGACACCCTGGAGGTTGACCTCGAACAGCCGGCGCGCCTGCTCCCCCGATTCGCCGTCGCCGCCGGTGCCGGCCGAGATGCCCGCGTTGGCGACGACCAGGTCGAGCGGTGCCGCCCCATCCGTCCCGGCGATCCAGTGCGCCATCGCATCCCGGTCGGTGACGTCGACCGTCGCCGCCTGGACCTCCGCACCCTTGGCGCGGCAGGCCTCGGCGACCCCGTCGAGCCGCCCGGCATCGCGGCCGGAAATCGCCAGGTTGACCCCGGAACGGGCGTATCCGAGCGCCAGCGCCTCGCCAATTCCGCTCGAGGCGCCCGTGATCAATATGGAATTCGGGTCCCGCATCGGCGCCATCTTAGCGCTGGCAGACCAGGGCGTCTTGTTGCGTACACGGCGGAGCGATATAGTTTTCGCCGCGGCCGCATCCCCCTAATCGAGGACGCCACGCTTTGACTGTCGCCAGCATGACCGGCTATGCCCGCGCCGCCGGAGAGCATGGCGCCTACAGGTGGACCTGGGAGGTCAAGAGCGTCAACAGCCGTGCGCTCGATCTGCGCATCCGACTGCCGGCCGGCTACGACAGGCTCGAGATGATGGCGCGCGAGGCGATCTCGGCGCGCCTCAAGCGCGGTGCGGTGTCGGTGTCGCTCGACGTCGCCCGCACGGAAGGCGGCACGCCACTTCAAATCAACCGCGAGCTTCTCGACCAACTGATCGAGCTGCACGGCGAACTCGGCGACAGTGTCTCGGGCGAACCGCCGCGGCTCGAATCCCTGCTCGCGGTCAAGGGCGTGGTCGAAGCCGCCAGCGAGACCGAGGACGCAGGCGAGATCGAGGTCCGCGATGCGGCGATCATGGGCTCGTTCGGCGAAGCGCTCGATGCCTTGGAGACGGCGAGGTCGGAG
>JASLSL010000037.1 GCA_030743445.1 Alphaproteobacteria bacterium | reverse complement strand
GGCTCGATGTTGGATCGGACGAATCCGTCCGGTTCAGCTTCCCCACAGCGGCCCCAAAGCGGCCCGCGTTCCTACTCCGGCAGCCCCAGGCGCTTCAAGACGGCGGCCCTCCGCTCGACCGCGGTGGTGTCCCTGTGGAGGTTGCTGGTCAGAAGTTGCGAGATCGTGAATTGCGGGTCTTCTGCGCGCAACAATGTGATCTGGTCGCGCGCCTCGTCCTCGCGCCCGAGCGCCGCGTAGGCCAGCGCGATCCCGACCCTGCAGCGGCAGATGGCATTGGTATCGTCCGGTCTCTCCATGAGACCGAGCAGCACCGCCGCCGATTGCTCGTATTCCCCGAGGCCGTAGTACGCGTCGGCGAGGATGCCGACGAACCAAGCGGGATAGTAGGGGCTGAGCCGCATTGCGGTGCGGATCATCGCGAGCGCGTCCGCCGCCCGGCCCGTGTTGACGAGGGTCAACGCCAGAAGCGCCGCGTTGGTCGCGTGGTTGGGATTAAGCTCGAGCGCCTTCTCGCCCGCCGCAATCGCGTCGGCGAACTCGCGTCGATAGAGGTGGATCGCGCCGCGGAGCGCGTAGACGTCGGGGATGTCCGGGTTCAGCGCCATCGCCTTGCCCGCGAACAACACGGCCCGGGTGAGAGAGCGTTCGGGCAAATCCGTCCACCCATAACTGGCGTCCGCCCAATGGGTCCACGCCAACAGTGTGTAACCAAGGGCGAAATAGGGGTCCGCGTCCACCGCGCGCTCCATCTCGGCCCGCGCCAGCAAGTTGTCCTCCTTGTTGAAGCGATAGAACTTCTCCACCCCCTTCATCATATGATTGCCGGCCTCGGGGCTGTCCGTAAGCGCGCTCCATACACGGGCCTGCTCGCCGTCGGTCAGCTCCACCTGGAGCGCGGTCACGATCTCGCGCGTGATGTCGTCGTGCAGCGCGAACAGGTCCCCGTAATCGCGGTCGTATTGTTCGCTCCAAATATGGGTGCCTGCGATGGCGTCGATAAGCTGTGCCGTGACCCGCACTCGGTCGTCGGCGATGCGGACACTGCCCTCCAGGACGTAGCGGACGCCTAAGTTTTCAGCCACTTCCTGGACCTTTACGGGCCTTCCCTTGTAGGTGAAGGTGGAGTTGCGGGCGATGACGAACATGGTCGGCACCCGCGACAGTGTCGAGATGATGTTCTCGGTGAGGCCGTCGGCGAAATGCTCCTTCTCGGGATCGCCGCTCAGGTTGTCGAAAGGCAGGACGGCGACCGACGGCTTGTCGGGAAGCGGGAAAGCCATCCGTTGTTCCGACGCTGCCTCGAAGTTGCGCTCCCAGGGGCGCAGCCAAAGTGTCCCCCCGACCATGACCACGGCGAGCGCGAGCGCCCCCACCGCCGCTCACCTCCGGAATGTCCGCCGCGCGATCGCCGGTGCCGGCGTCGACTGCGAAGCGGGCGCCTGGGCGTCCGCGGCGAGGGGAAGGCGGTAGACGCGAACCGGCTCGGCGATGTTCTTGACCGCTTGTTCGCCCATATCCTCGAAATCGAGCCCGTGCCGTCCCCGCGTCTGGTCGCGAACCGCGCCCGTGACGCAGATTCCGCCGGGCTCGGCCAAGGCTTCGACGCGGGCGGCGATGTTGACGCCGTCGCCGTAGATATCTTCGGCGTCGGCCATGATGTCGCAGAGATTGATACCGATTCGGAATTCCATGCGCCGGTCCGCCGGCACGTCTTCGTTGCGCCGCTTGATCTCGGTCTGCATGGCGAGCGCGGCCACGACGGCGTCGCTGACGGATGCGAACTCGGCGAGGAAACCATCGCCGGTGAGCTTAACGATGCGCCCCCGGTGCGCCTCGATGGTCGGGTCGATCACCTGCTCGCGGTTCGACCACCAAGCGGCCATGGTGGCGTCCTCATCGGCCCCCATAAGCCGTGAGTAGCCGGCGACGTCGGCGGCCAGTACGGCGGCGAGCTTGCGCTCGACAGTCGTCCCTTTCAAAGGCGTCCCCCGGGAGGCGAATTTCGCCACCGGGACTCTGGGTTGATGCGTGGGCGAAGTCAATCAAGCTCGCTTCGTCGCAGGCCGGGGCAACGAGGCGACCGGTCGGTCCGCAGAGCCTGCGAGCGGTGGCGGCGCGCCGGATACGGGCGGTCGTTGACACGTCCCCGTCATCCTCGTACCTTCCCTGTTCGCAACTGCAGCAAACACCGATTTCTCGCGTGATTTCGGGCGGTTAGCGGGAGTCGGTGGATCGATTCGACAATTCCCCGAGTCGTCCGCATCAAGGAACGAAGGGCCGATGAAGGTTCTTGTCGCCGTCAAGTGGGTTATCGATTTCAACGTGAAGGTCCGGGTCAAATCGGACTCGATGGGCGTCGAGACGGCCAACGTCAAGATGTCCATGAACCCCTTCGACGAGATCGCCGTCGAAGAGGCGGTGCGGCTCAGCGAGGCCGGAACCGCCACCGAGGTCGTCGCCGTTTCCATGGGCTTGCCCCAGTGTCAGGAGACCATCCGCACGGCGCTCGCCATGGGTGCCGACCGCGGTATCGCCGTCGTGACCGAGGCCGAGTTGCAGCCGCTCGCGGTCGCCAAGCTTCTCGCGACGATCGTCGGGCGCGAAGAGCCCGCGCTCGTGATCATGGGCAAGCAGGCGATCGACGACGATTCCAACCAGACGGGACAAATGCTGGCGGCCTTTCTCGGCTGGTCGCAGGGCACGTTCGCATCGGCGCTGTCGTTTGACGACCACGCCGCCGAAGTGACGCGTGAAATCGACGGCGGGCTCGAGACCGTCGAGCTTTCGTTGCCTGCGGTGGTCACGGCGGATCTTCGGTTGAACACGCCTCGCTACGCCTCGCTGCCGAACATCATGAAGGCGAAGAAGAAACCCATCGAGGTGCTGACGCCCGAAGAGCTCGGCGTCGACGTGACGCCGAGACTGCAGATCCTCAAGATCGAGGAGCCGCCGCCCCGGGCCGCCGGCGTCAAGCTCGACAGCGTCGCCGAGCTAGTAGACAGGCTCAGGAACGAGGCGAAGGTGATCTGATGGCCGCGTTGATCCTGGCCGAGCATGACAACGCCGAGATCAAGCCCGCGACGCTGAACGCCGTGACCGCCGCCCGTACGCTCGGCGAGGCGAGCATCCTCGTCGCCGGCGCGTCGTGCCGGGCAGTCGCCGAGGCCGCGAGCGCGATCGATGGCGTCGCGCGCGTGTTGGTCGCGGACGATCCGATCTATGCCCACCCCGTCGCCGAGAGCCTGGCCACCCTCGTGGTCGGCCTGGCTGCCGGATACGAACACCTGGTCGCGCCGGCGACCACGTTTGGCAAGAACGTCATGCCCCGGGTGGCCGCGCTCCTGGACGTGGCGCAGGTGTCCGACATCATCGCCATCGAGGATCAGGACGTGTTCCGCCGGCCCAACTACGCCGGCAACGCCATCGCCACGGTCAAGTCCTCCGATCCCGTCAAGGTGGTGACGGTCCGCGCCACCGCGTTCGATCCGGCGCCGGCCGAGGGCGGCTCGGGCGAGATCCAGGAGATCGCGGCGGCCGAGGACCCGGCGCTGTCGAAGTTCTTGCGCCACGAGCTGACCCGGTCCGAACGGCCGGAGCTGACCAGCGCCGGGGTCGTCATCTCCGGCGGACGCGGCATGCAGAGCGGCGAGAACTTCAAACTGCTCGAAGAGATCGCGGACAAGATCGGTGGTGCCGTGGGCGCGTCACGGGCAGCGGTGGACGCGGGCTTCGTCCCCAACGACTATCAAGTCGGCCAGACCGGCAAGGTGGTGGCGCCCGAACTCTATATCGCCGTCGGCATCTCGGGCGCGATCCAGCACCTGGCGGGCATGAAGGACAGCAAGGTGATCGTGGCGATCAACAAGGACGAGGAAGCACCGATCTTTCGCGTCGCCGACTACGGAATCGTCGGCGACCTTTTCACCATTCTGCCAGAACTCTCCGCCGCGCTGGAGAAGTCCTCGTAGAACGAATGCGGAAACGGACATGGCAATTCAGATTAAGAAGATCGGGATCGTCGGCGCCGGCCTAATGGGCAACGGCATCGCTCACGTATGCGGGCTGGCGGGGTTCGATGTCTACCTGA
>JASLSL010000036.1 GCA_030743445.1 Alphaproteobacteria bacterium | reverse complement strand
CCTGATGTTGGCGTCCCAGGAAACCAGGACCTCCATCACGATGGTCGACTCCATCGACTTCGCGACCTCGACTTTGGTTACCTTTCCGACGTCGCCTTGCGGATATTTGAACATGTAGGAGCGGACGAGCTTCGCCGTGTGCTCGAGCTCGAACGACCGGTCGATGGTCACGTCGACGCTCTGTTGGCCGTCGCCCATGCAGGCGCCGAGCGACGCGGCGGTCGCCAGCAGGGCCAAAACATTCACCAATGTCGAAATCCGGGTAATCATCGCTCGCACCATCAGGGCCAAATTCGCCACTCAACATGCCGAATAACCGTTAAGAATCAGTAACTAGGAATGACTTTCCCGTTAAGCCGGCGTTAACGATAATCGGGCGATACCGGCGATTTGCACGGCACGGATCGAGACCGCATAATCCGGTCGGGCGGTGTCAACTCGGAAACCGGACGAGAGGCGAATGCGATGGCCGAGGACGGCGCGAAGATCAATTTTCCGGCGGTCGATCCGGCCATGGTCGAGGCCCGGACCGGCTCGGTCTACCCGGACCAATTCAAGGCGGTCGTCGAGGGGCGCGAGAAGCGCGCGCTCGGCGACGCGATCGGGCTGACCAATTTCGGCGTCAATTTGGTACGGCTGAGGCCGGGTGCCGCCTCGGCCCACCGGCACTGGCATACGCGCCAGGACGAGTTCGTCTATGTCCTCGAGGGCGAGGTCACCTTGGTCACCGAGGACGGCGAGCAGGTGCTCGGACCCGGCATCGCGGCCGGGTTCGGCAAGGGACGGGCCGACGGCCACCACCTGATCAACCGCAGCGCTGAAGACGTGGTCTATCTCGAGGTCGGCGACCGACCGCCGGGCGACGCGGCGAGCTATCCCGACATCGACCTCGCGGTAACCACGGGCGACGGCAAGTGGCTCTTCACCGACAAGAAGGGCGAGCCGTATTGATCGGCGCCCGGCGGCGCGCGGTAAAGGCAGGGGCCGACGGTTATCTCGTCAAGCCGCTCGATTCCGCGACCTTCGCCGCCGAGGTCGAGGCCATCGCCGGCGGGTGAACGAAACGAACGACGAGGGAGATCGAACCTTGGCCGGCAATAGCGTGACCCAGCGCCTGGACCAGGAAGTGCACGACTTCGCCATGCGCACGAGGTTCTTCCACGAGGACATGACGCCGGGCCGGGCGCGGACCTTCGTGCGCCAGCACCGGCTCAACACAAGGCAGCGCAACTCGGTGCTCAAGTTGCGCGTCGCGACCAACTGCCCGGACTGGGACATCCGCATGCGGATCCTCGATGCCTGCACCCAGGAAGTGATCGCCGACGAGGAGCACGGCGGCGGCCGCGCCCACTGGCAGATCCTGGAGCAACTGGGGGTCGCGATCGGCATGGACCTGGAAGGCGATATCCGGGCCGCCAAGCCGCTCGCCTCGACACAAATGTGCTGGCACGCCTGGGACGGTCTGATGAGCAACACCCACTGGCTCGAAGGCCTGATCGCCAACACTTGCGCCGAACGCGCCAACATTCCGGGTTACGGCCAAGGGGTGATGCGCGAGCACGGTTGGTTCGGGCTCGAACGGGTGCGCTGGGGCGAACTGTTCGGCCTCGAGGGCGACCAACTCGACTTCTTCGAGATTCACGGGCCGGCGGACATCGAGCACTCGGACCTCGGCTGGAATACCGTCGCGGAACGGTCGGCGGAACTCGCCATGGAAGACCGGGCGGTCGAGGCCTGCCGGGTCAATCTGGTCGTCTGGGAGGGCTATCTGAACGGCATCGCCGAGGCCGGCGACCGCGCCGACGCTTAGGGCCTGTATCCGGCCTTCAGTTTTTCCGCGGCCTCGTCGTCGATGCAGGTCGATGACTCCAGGAATTCATCGACCGCGTCAATCGAGGCGATCCGGCAAGCGTCCTCCAACCGGCGCAGTTCGCGCGCGATTTCGTCGCGGTCGTCCGATACTTGCTGGTAGACCTCGTCGCAGCCGGCGATCGGGCGCGGGTAGTTCACCAGCGCCTCGTAGCGCTGGTGCTTGACGGCCTCGAGATGGCTTCGGATCGCGGCCCAAAGCGGCTCGACCGTGTCCCGTTGCATAGCTTCGTTCATCGCGTCACCGGTTTGCCAGACCCTCGCTTCTTCTGTACCCATTATATCGGCATTCACGGGGAATTTGCACATGGCCACATTTCGTTACATCGTCACCGACGTGGATCAAGCGGTTGCCTTCTACACGTCCAATCTTGGTTTTAGCGTTGAACAGAATTTTGCGCCGGCCATGGCGATCCTACGGCGTGAAGATCTTCAACTTTGGCTCGCTGGCCCCAAGGCGTCTGCGTCAAAGCCCATGCTTGATGGCTCCAAGCCTGAATCCGGCGGCTGGAACAGAATTGTCATCCCGACCGAGGACTTGGCTGAATTGGTCCTGAAACTTCGGGAAGATGGGGTCAGGTTTCGCAACGAGATAGTGGTCGGGCCCGGTGGAAGCCAAATTCTTTGCGAGGATCCCTCGGGGAATCCGATCGAACTCTTCCAGCCTGCTTGAAGCCTGAACGAGGTAGAGCAAATTTGCGATCCAAATATCAGCATTCACGGGGATTAGGCACATGGCACGCATTGCACACGGCGGGTTCATGCACGAGACTAACTGTTTCGTGCCGATGCGGACGGACTACGAATACTACGCCCGTGGCGGCGAATCGCCGCCGCTCGCCCGCGGCGAGGAGATTTACCAACGCCTGACCGGCTCTAGCTACGGCACCTCCGGGTTCCTCGACGAGATGCGCGACAGGCACGAACTCGTGCCCCTGATCTGGGGCGCCGGCGGGGCCGGCGGCTACGTCACCGACGACGCCTTCGAGCGCATCGTCGGCGAACTAGTCGGCGGGCTGTCGCGGGCGATGCCGGTCGACGCGGTCTATCTCGACCTGCATGGCGCGATGTGCAGCGAGAGCTTCGAGGACGCCGAGGGCGAAGTCCTGCGCCGGGTGCGCGCCACCGTTGGCCCCGACCTGCCGTTGGTCATCAGTCTGGACTACCACGCCAACGTCACCGAGCGGATCGCGGCGTTGGTCGACGGGATGGCGATCTATCTGACCTATCCGCATATCGACCGCCAGCACACCGGCGGCCGGGCGGCGCGGATCCTCGATCGCGTGCTGACGGAGGGCCGGCCGACCCACCGGACCTTCCGCAAGGCGCCGTTCCTGCTGCCGCTCAATTTCCAGTGCACCCTGGTCGACCCGACCAAGGCGATCGTCGACGCCACCGTCGAGGGCGAGGGCGGCGATATCCTGAACCTCAGCTACGCCGCCGGCTTCCCGCCCTCGGACCTCTTCGAGTGCGGGCCCGCGGTGATCTGCCACGGCTACGACGGGGCCGTGGTCGAGGCGGCGGCGGACGGCATCTTCGCCATGGTCACCGGCGCCGAAGCCGACTTCGCCGAGGAACTGCTGACCCCGGACGAGGCGGTGACCCAGGCGATGGAGCTGTCCAAGTCGGCGAAGCTGCCGGTCGTCATCGCCGACACCCAGGACAATCCGGGCTGCGGCGGCACCGGCGACACCACCGGCCTGCTCGAAGCCTTCGTGCGTCACGACGCCCAGGGTGTCGCGATGTGCGTGATGTGCGACGCGCAAGCCGCGGCGGCGGCGCACGCGGCGGGCGAGGGCGGCGAGATCACCGTCGACCTCGGCGGCAAGCACGATATTCCTGGCGACAAGCCGTTCGCCGGCACCTTCACCGTGACCCGGCTCGGCGACGGCCAATTCACCACCACCGGCAAGTCGATCCCGGGGCGCGAGGTCAACCTCGGGCCGACCGCGTTGCTGACCATCGGCGGCATTGGCGTGGTGACCGCGAGCCGCCGCATGCAGGCCTTCGACCAGGACATCTTCCGCCACGTCGGCATCGAGCCGAAGGAGCAGAAGATCCTGGGACTCAAGAGCACCTGCCACTTCCGCGCCGATTTCGACCCGATTGCCGAGAAGACCCTGATCGTGCTGGCGCCGGGCGCGCACATCGTCGATTCGAGCCAGTACCCATTCAAGTACCTGCGGCCGGGCGTGCGCCTCGCCCCGATGGGACCCGAGCACGAACCGGCAACATGACGATTTCGGCGCTCAGATCGCCTCGCGCGGATTGAAGACCTGTGGCGGCAGGCGCGGCAGCTTGACCGGCGGCACCGAGGGCGGGATGAACTCGACGTTGAAGTCGCCGAGCTCGTCCGGCGACTGCCGCGAGAACAGGTTCTTGATCACCACGCTGCCGCGCTTCCGGATCGCCTCGTCGATCAAGTCCTCGAGCTTTTCGGCGAGCTTCGGCCGCCACGGCAGCATGTAGTAGCGCGGCTGCATCGCGTCATCGAGCCGGAGCCAGAGATAGATCGCCTTGCCCTCGTGGAAGCTCGCGCCGAGCACTATCGCCTCCTCGGCGTTGCGGTCCCACCACTCGAAATGCGTCGGCTTGGGCTTGCTGAGAAGCTCGGTGACCTGCAGATAGACGACCGGCACGAACAGCGCGGTCACCACCACCGCGATCGCGCGGATCGGCGTGTTGCGCGGCGCCCAGATCGCGATCGAGGCGAGGATTGCCGCGATGCCAAGCGCGCCGGCGAAGAAATAGATCACGATTTCCATCAGTTCCCTCCCGTAACGAGACGGCGTCTGAGTGTTGTCACGCTACCTTTTACCAGGTCACCCTTGCTGTCGAGCTTGAAGCGGTAAGCGGTTTCTTCCTGGTTGTGATAGGTAAGACTGACCGTGCTCTTCAGCAATTGGCGGGTGTCTTCCAATTTCCTCTTGATGCTGACCACGACATTGACCGGAATCGTCGTGCCGTCCGGTATCGGCCCGTACATGTGGACGTTGACGATGTACGCGCCGGACGGGATGCCGCGGCTGTAGGACACCTCGTAGTTTCGCTCGGTCGCGTCGCCTTCCGAGCCGAGGTCGTCGCGCAGCAGGTTGAACGACCGGCCGCCGAGGTTCCAGAACCCGACCGGCTGCTCGCCCGGCGCCTGGACCCAGAGATCGACGTCGTAGGGCAAGTTGTTCGGCCAGTGCATCTCGACGATCAGATTGCCGGGCGCGCGGGTCTCCAGCTGCTCCAGTTTCGTCTTGGCGAGATGCGGCAGCAGCATGATGACCATCGCGACGAATCCGATCAAGGTCAGCATCAACACGTCGCGGAAGACGGTACCGGTGCTCTCCTCGTCGAATTCGTCGAGTTCGTCAAGTTCGTGCACGGGCTTCCCCATGATCGATGACGGCGTTGATCAGGTGCACGGTACCGCTGGCGAGGATGCGGTGATTGACGATCAGCCAGATGTAGAGCACCGAGCCGACCAGCGTCGTGTAGAGCGCCAGCGACATGCCCTGGATCAGCCGCGAGACCATCGGGGCCACGTTCTCGACCTCGGTCGCCGCCTTCGGGTCGACGCCCGACAACGCGATGATGAAGCCGATCACGGTGCCGATCAGCCCGAGGAACACCAAGGTGTTCGCCGTCTGGCGGACGATTACGATACGGTTGGTTAGCTTGAGCCGGAGTGCCGCGGCGCCGTTCGACCGGCTTTGCGCGTCGGGGCTGGCGAGGCCGGCGAGGTATTGCCCGGCCCGGGACTCCGGCGGCGCGTCGCCGGTCGCCGTGTCGTTGAGCTCGACGCTGGTGCGCCATACCTTGAAGCCGCAGTTCACCAACCCGTAAATGAACACCGCGAAGATGCCGAGCGAAATTTCCTGGGTGATCTTGACGAACAGGCCGTCGAGCCAGCCTTGCAAATAGATCGCGATCAGCAGACCGGTGGCCACGATGTTGTATAGCGCAAAGCGCAATACCAGCAGATATCTGTGAGTCAACTCGGCGCCCCCCTCGATGGCTCGATGCGGACCGCTCCAGGCCGCGCGCCATGTTATTAACCTTACCGCCAATTGCAATCGCTTCGGAAGTCGTGGCGGCGTTTTCCGCAATACCACCCGTCTCGGACGGTCCGATAAATAGTACATTCGTCTAGACGGGCTGTCTTGGAGGGACTAGGTAGACTGGTTGTCGCAATT
>JASLSL010000035.1 GCA_030743445.1 Alphaproteobacteria bacterium | reverse complement strand
GACGGCGTCGGGCCGCATCTCGTCGACCGCGCGCGCCACTTCCGCCATGCGCCGCAGCAGGCGGCGCGCATGAGGCAGGACCTCGACCAGCCCCATGACCGAAAGCTCGGCCATCGGAAACAGGCTTTCCAGGCCTTCCTTCTGCATGGCCGAGCCGCCGATGCCGGCGAACCGCACCTCGCGGCCGGTCTGGGACTTGAGCGCCGCCATCAGCCGGCCGCCGAGGGCATCCCCCGAGGGTTCACCGGCGACGACGAAGATGAGCGGTCCATTCGACATGGTTGGGGGCCTTACTCGACGGCGATCGCCTCGACGAACAGTCCGGCCTCGTCGGCCTCCCGCGCCACGACCTCGCGGTCGATTACCAGGCCGCCGCCAGCCTCGATCGCGATACCGCGAAGACCGGCGGCAGCCGCCCGTCTGACCGTATCCGGACCGATCGCCGGCAGATCGACGCGGTTTTCCTGTCCCGGCTTGCGGATTTTGACCAGGACGCCGCCCGGCCCCTCCCGGCGCAACGCACCGCAGCGCTCGATCAGCGCATCGGTTCCCTCGATCGCCTCGACACCGAGAACAAGTCCGTCTTGAACCACCGCCGCCTGCCCGACGTCGGCTTTCCCGAACGCCTTCAGGACCTCGATACCGCGCTCGATATCGCGTCTCGCGTCGTCATCGGCGGCGTGCCGGCCGACCGGCCCGGGCTCCGTTACCAGCACGTCCAAAATCGTCTCCGGCCCAACGATGGTGAAACCGAGAGATTCGATTTCCTCGACGATTCCGCTCAACAGCCCGTCATCGCCCATCGCCCTGCGTCCGAGCTTGACGAAGAGGCGCATCGCCCGCGCATCCGGCCTCAGCGCGGTCAAGGACGGCCGCTCGATCCTGCCGGCGAAGACAACCTCCTCGACGCTTTCCCGTTGGGCGATCTTGAACGCTTTGTCCGCCGCGCCAAGCCTGCACCACTCGTGCGGCGCGTCGCCGATGATTTCCGCATCGGCCTGGCCTTCGAGGGCAACGACGAAATACGGCCGGCCCGAATTTTCGCAGGCCTCTATAAGACGCCCTGGAAGACCGCCGCCGCCGGCAATAATACCAAGCTTAGTCGCCATGCATGGACTGTGGTTGGGTGAGCCCCCGCGGTGAATCGTTCCGCATGAAGTCGACGACATCCATTACCGCATTGTTGTCGCCGAACCGGGTCGCCACATCGTCGATACGCTCGCTGAGCACACCTTCCTCGGCGAACAGCAGGCGATAGGCGGTGCGCAAATTGCCGATATCGTCCTTCGAGAATCCGCGCCGCTTCAAGCCGATCAGGTTTAACCCCGATAGCCACGCCCGTCCGCCCATCACCGAGCCATAGGGGATGATGTCGTGCTCGACGCCGGACATCCCGCCGACCATCGCGTGCGGTCCGATTCGAACGAACTGATGCACCGCCGCCAACCCGCCGATGATGGCGTAGTCACCGATAATCACGTGGCCCGCCAAGGTCGCGTTGTTGGCCATGATGACGTTGCTGCCGATCTGGCAATCGTGCGCCACATGGGCCCCGATCATGAACAGGTTGTGGTCGCCGACCCGTGTCACCATGCCGCCGCCCTTCGTGCCCGGGTTCATGGTCACGTATTCGCGGATCGTGTTGTCTTCGCCGACGACCAGTTCGGAATCCTCGCCGGCATACTTCAGATCCTGGGGGATATGCCCGATCGAGGCGAACGGGTAGATCACCGTGCCGGCGCCGACCGACGTCCGCCCCTCGACGACGACATGCGACTTGAGGACCACGCCGTCACCGAGCTTGACCCCGGGGCCGATGCAGCAAAAAGGGCCGATCTCGACGCCATCGCCCAGTTCCGCCGCGGCGTCGACAATCGCGTTCGGATGGACTTCGCTCATTCGGGGTCCGCGATCATCGCGGCGAAGGTCGCCTCGGCGACCAACTTGCCGTCGACCTTGGCCCGACCGGTAAACTTCCACACGGCGCCGCGTTGACGTTCCTTGCTGACATGCAATTCCAGCGTATCGCCGGGCACGACCGGCTTGCGGAAGCGGGCGCCGTCGATGGTCATGAAGTAAACCATCCTCCCCTCGGATTCCAAATTCAACGTATGGACGACCAGCACCGCGGCGGTCTGCGCCATGGCCTCGATGATCAGGACGCCGGGCATCACCCGCTTCACCGGGAAATGGCCCTCGAAGTACGGCTCGCCGGCGGTGACGTTCTTGATCCCGGTCGCGCGCTCCCCGGTGACCACATCGACGACCTTGTCGATCATGAGGAACGGGTAGCGATGCGGGATCATCTCCATGACGGCTTCGATGTCGAAGGCCGTCGTCTCGCCCTGCTCGTCGGCCACTTGCAACTCCTTCGGCATTACCGGCACTGCTCCCATGTGCGGCGGATCATTTCTTCTTCTCCGGCGGGATCAAGGTCAACGACGGCAACCGTTTGTCGAGCCGCGATCTCGCCTCCTCCGTGATGACGATGTCGTTGTCGGCGAACAGCACCACGCCTTGTCCGCGCGCCGCGTTGATGATCATGTTGATCTTGCGCTCGTTGGCGAGTTCCTTGAGGACCTCGACCAGCGCCAATTCGATCTGGCGCATGCCGTCGACAAATATCTGGTCGAGTTGACGCTTTCGGACCTGCACCGTGCGCTGCATTTCCTCGGCACGAGTTTGATATTCCTTGCGTTTTTGGTTCAAGGCCTCCGGCGCGAGAACGGTTTGCTGATCCGTTAGATCCTTTCGCGCCTTCTCGAGCCCCGCCTGCATCGCCTTGATCTCGATCTGGAACGCCGCGTGCTGTTTGTCGACCTGGATGCGGACGTTCTTGCCCGCCGCCGATTCCCTTGCCACCCGTTGGAAATCGATGACCGCGATAATCGGCTTCGGCATCGCCTGTGCCGACACGCGCCCGTTCGACGCCGCGATTAACGTGAGTGCGATCAGCCCAATCAAACCGATATGACGGCTTACTGCCAACATCGTCCTAGAATCTCGTGCCAAAATTAAAGCGAACGATTTCCTCCTTGTCGAACGACTCGGACACGACCGGAATAGCGAAATCGATGCGAACCGGCCCGAACGGCGAACGCCACGCGAGGCCGATACCGACGGCTATACGCAGCGTCGGTTCGTCCTGCACGATGTTCCCTTCGGCGACCGAATTCACAAGCGTTCCGATATCGCTGAACACGGCGCCGCTGAACCCGAGTTCCTCGGGCAGGCCGAGCGGAAAAGCCAACTCGATCGTGCCGACGGCGCTGGTCAGGCCGCCGAGAGCATCGGCCGTATTCGAATCCCGCGGACCGACACCGGCGGTCTCGAATCCCCGCAAATCGTCGCCACCCAGGAAGAAGCGGTCATTGATGCGAATTTCCTCGCCGATATTGATTATGTGTCCGACTTCGCCGCTGAAGCTCAATACCCATGGCCCGCCAAAGGGAATGTAGTAGGCGCTCGACAGCTTCATCCGGAGATACTGGGTGTCACCACCGACACCCGCGAAATCCGTCGAGAGCCGCGCAAAATATCCATCAGTGGGATCCAACTTACTGTTGAGCTTATCATAAGTCAGATCCTGACCGATCAAGGACGTCAGTTCGCCTCCCTCCTGGTCACGAATGAAGCGCGACGCATCGGAATCGATGTCTTCGATCTCCTCGTTCCGTAACAGGTAACGGAATCGCTGGCTCCAGGACTCGTTGATCTCGTACTGCGCGCGAAGACCGAAACCGACCCGCTCACTGGTGAAGGAGCTTTCGTCGGAGTTGTCACGCTGGGTGCGGAACAGGTCGATACCCGCCGAAATATCCTTGTCCAGGAAATAGGGCTCGGTAAATCCAACATCAAAGTTCTGGGTCC
>JASLSL010000034.1 GCA_030743445.1 Alphaproteobacteria bacterium | reverse complement strand
GGAAGTTGCCGAGCTTGACCAGCGAGTCCGAGCGTTTCGTCCGCCCGGCCGCCATCTTCTCCAGCAACCGTTCGGCCTCGGGAATCTTGCCGAGCTCGTAGAGACCGTCGGCGACGCGTAGCCGCGCGACCCAGCTGTACGGCGAGCGGCTATTGACGCCGCGATAAATCTCGACCGCTTCCGCGTGGCGCTGGTTTCCGGTCAGGATGTCGCCGATCAACACCTGGGTCAGCGGAAAGTCGGGACGCAGGACCAGCGCGATCCGGGCATAGAGCAGGGCCACGTCGCCGGCCCGCCCGCGGTTGCGCGGCAGGACGGAGGCCAGGTTGTAGAGCGCCTCGGCGACACCCTCGATCGGGTTGGCGACGATCGGGACCACCTTGCCGCCGCGCGCCAGCCGCTTTTGCTCGTGCTGCATCAGCAGGCTCGAGGGATTGGCCTCGAGGTAGGTGTCGTAGAGCGCCTTTGCCTCGTCCGTCCGGCCCGCGCGCTCGAACAGCGCGCCGGCGGCGCGGACGATCCGGAGCGGCGCTTCGGAAAGCTTATCCTTGATCGAGCGGTAAATTTCCTCGGCCTTGGCCACATCACCCGCGAGGTCGTTGATCAGCCCCGAGTGAAGCTTGCGCAAGATCGTGAACCCGCTCTCCTTGTCCAGCGCATCCAGTGCGGCAAGCCCGGCCTCGCTGTCCTTGAGACCGACATTGACCCACGCCTTGGCCAGCGGCACGGTGTATTTCGCGAGCCCGACGTCCGGCGCCGAATCGAGCCGCCTCTTGGCTTCCTTGTAGCGTCCTGCCTTGATATCGATCGATGCCAGCAGCAAGGCGGCGCCGGGCGCTTGCACCGCCGCCTTTTCGAGCTCGCGCGCCAGCTTCACCGACGTTTCGATTTGCCCGGCCTGGAGCGTCAGCTTGAATGTGCGCTCCCGGAGTCTTTCGTCTTCCGGGTTCTCTTCCAGTACGCGCAACATCAAGGCCGAGGCCGAGGCCAGATCGTTCTGCCGTTCGGCAAACCGCCCCGCGAGGTAGGTGCCGTAGACCGACCCCTTGAGATTGCTCTTGGCCACGGTCAGCCGCGAATCCCCGGTATCCGCGACCTTGGTAACCTCCCCCACGCCGACTTCGGGCGCCGGCGCGCAGGCGGCCGCAAGCAGCACCGTCGCCGTCCAAAATCCCTGAAAGTGGTTCGTCAAAGTGCCGTTCCTTCGTCGTCCAAAACCGGCGGTCGGCCAAATTGGCGGCTGGACAGTTTAGCCGACTAGGCGGCCCGACACCACGCATCCACAAGCTATCGTTACATATTGGGATAATTCGGCCCGCCGCCGCCCTCGGGCGTCACCCAGGTGATGTTCTGCCTCGGATCCTTGATGTCGCAGGTCTTGCAGTGGACGCAATTCTGGCCGTTGATCTGCAGGCGTGGATTCGACCCGTCGTCGTCGCGCACGATTTCGTAGACTCCGGCCGGACAATAGCGCTGCTCCGGCGCATCGTACTCGGCGAGGTTGACATCGATCGCCACCGACTCCTGCGCAAGCCGCAGGTGGACCGGCTGGTCCTCTTCGTGATTGGTGCTCGAGAACGAGACGCTGGTCAGCCGGTCGAACGAGATCTCGCCATCGGGTTTGGGATACTCGATCGGCTTCGAGTCCTTGGCCGGCCGCAGGCTCTCGTAATCCGCATGGCCGTGCTTGAGGGTCCACGGCGCCTTGCCGCGCAGCACCACCTGGTCGATGCCCGAGAGCAAGGTCCCGGCCCAGAGCCCCCACTTGAAGGACGGCCTGAAGTTGCGCGCCGCGTGCAGTTCCCGGTGGACCCAGGAATTGTCGAACGCATCGATATATTCGGTCAACTCGTCGCCGCCGCGGTCCTCGCCGAGGGCGGCGAAAGCCGCCTCGGCCGCCAGCATGCCCGACTTCATCGCCGTGTGCGTGCCCTTGATCTTCGGCGCGTTCAGGGTGCCGGCCTCGCAACCGACCAACACGCCCCCCGGGAAGACGGGCTTGGGCAGCGACTGCAACCCGCCCTCGTTCAGCGCCCGGGCGCCGTAGCCGACCCGCCGGCCACCTTCGAGGAACGCCCGGATCTTGGGATGGGTCTTGAAGCGCTGAAATTCCTCGTAGGGGCTGAGATAGGGGTTCTTGTAATCGAGCCCGACCACGAACCCGATCGAGACCTGGTTGTCCTCCAGGTGGTAGAGGAACGAGCCGCCGTAGGTCTCGGCGTCGAGCGGCCAGCCGGCGGTGTGGATCACCATGCCGGGCCGGTGCTTCTCGGGCCCGATCTCCCAAAGCTCCTTGAGGCCGAGGCCGTAGGTCTGGTCCTCGATGCCCTGGCGCAAATCGAAGCGCGCCATCAACTGCTTGCCAAGGCTGCCACGGCAACCCTCCGAGAAGAAGGTGTAGCGCGCGTGGAGCTCGATGCCGGGCTGGTAATTCGGCCCCTGCTCGCCCTCGGCGGTGATACCCATATCGCCGGTCGCGACCCCGCGGACGGCGCCGCCCTCGTCGTAGAGCACCTCGCAAG
The DNA here is from genome assembly GCA_030743445.1 of Alphaproteobacteria bacterium. Lineage (GTDB taxonomy): Bacteria > Pseudomonadota > Alphaproteobacteria > UBA8366 > UBA8366 > JASLSL01. Next base: position 1,084 of record JASLSL010000034.1, on the reverse strand, counting down.
CGGCGAAGCCCGGATAGATCTCGACACCCAACGCCTCGGCCCGCTCGCCGAGCCAACGACAGAGATTGCCGAGGCTGATGATGTAGTTGCCCTTGTTGTGCATCACCGGGGGCAGCAGGGCGACGGGCCAGGACATCCCGCCGGTCTCGGTCAGGAAGATGAACCGCTCGCGCCGGACCGGCGTGGTGACCGGCGCGCCCTCTGCCTGCCAGTCGGGGATCAGCTCGTCGAGCGCGCGCGGCTCCAGCACCGCGCCGGAAAGGATGTGGGCGCCGACCTCGGAGCCCTTCTCGAGGATGCAGACCTCCATGTCGCGGCCGGCCTCGGCGGCCAATTGCTTGAGCCGGATCGCGGCCGAAAGACCCGCCGGCCCGGCACCGACGATCACCACGTCATACTGCATCGACTCGCGTTCCATCGGCCCTCTCTCGTTCCGCGCCCTCTCACCCATTGAAACATGGTTGTCTATATCAAAGCGCCGACATTTGGTAGACAGATAGGACGAATGTCGTGGCGAGCCAGGCGCTCGTGTGGGCCTTTTCTAGTCCGTCTCTTCCCCGTCTTCCAGGGTGCGCAGCACCATGTCCCTGAGCGTCACGATGCCGAGCGGGTTGCGGTCGTGGTCGACGACCAGCGCCCGGGTCAGCTTGAACTTGACCAGCAGGCGGACCGCATAGACCACGTTCATGTCCGCCGGCAACGTGAGGACGGGTTTCGACATGATCTCGTAGACGTTGACCCTGTCCGGTGACAGATCTTTGCCCAGAACCTCGCCGGCGATGTCCGTGACCACGACCATGCCGAACTCATCGCCATCGTCGTGCCGCTCGACGACGATCGAGCTGGTGCGTTTGTCACGCATGAGCTGGGCGGCTTGGCGCACCGTGGCCGTCGCCTCGATAGTGATAACCCCTTGCGTCATCGCATCCGCGACACGGGTAATTTGTCCGTCATCAAAACATTTGGGACATCTGAGCCTATTTCTTAACGGAGGATCTGGCTCATCTCGGTTTGATGTTAAGCCGCTTGTCGTTGATGGTTCAAGCGGCGGTTTCGGATGGTGAGTTTCTTGATCTTTCTTCTC
>JASLSL010000033.1 GCA_030743445.1 Alphaproteobacteria bacterium | reverse complement strand
GGCGGTAGCAGTAATGCGCCTCCGGCATGCGGACGATCTCTTCCGTATGGCGGGCGTCGGCCGACGGCGGTGCTGTCGGCTCGTCCAATATCCGGTAGTCCATCGTCGAGAGACCCGAAGTGTTGGGATAGAGCGCGTGTTCGACCTGGATCGGCGCCGGCTTGCGGGCGAAGGCGAGCAGGCGGTTGCCCGACATGTGACCGGCGCAATCGACCAGGATATCGATGCCGTCGGCGCGAATTTGCTCGGCTAACTCTTCGTCGCTCATAGGAACGACGTCGCGCCAGCGGTCGGCCGCCGCCTCGAAGCGCGCGGTCCACCGGTCGGTCTTGGTGGAGCTCGAGTAGCAGGTGACCTCGAACTCCTCCCGGTCCAGCCCCTCGACGATCGGCAGGTGATAGTGCCCGCCCGGATGAATGCGGAAATCCGGCGACACATACCCGATCCGAAGGCGGCGGTCCGGCTCGGGGTCGCTGTCGTGTGGCTCGATCGACGATTTCAGCGGTGCGGCATAACGGCGGTCGAATTCGAGGTGCGCCCGATAGACCTCGTCGGGGTCTTCGTCCTCCTTGAAGCACAGCGCGAACAGCAGGTTCGACCAGGCGAGGTTCAGCATCGGGTCGATCTCGACCGCGCGGCGGAAGGCGGCGACGGTGACCGCGATCCGTCCTTGGTCCTTGCAGGTGATGCCGAAGTTCGAGTGCGCTTCGGCGAAATCGGGATCGATCTCGACCGCCTTGAGGTAGTGCTTTTGCGCCTCCGTGATATTGCGCAGCTCGCGATAGGCGTTGCCGATGTTGCAATAGGCCTGCGCGTGGTCGGGCTGGATCTCAATGGTCTTGCGGAAGGCCGCGATCGCGGCGTCGAGCTCGAAGCTGGCCATCAGTGCAACGCCCAACAAATGGTGCGCCTCGGCCAGCGCGGGCGCCAATGCCACTGCCCGGCGCAGGCATTTGACCGCATCTTCGAGGGCGCCCTGATCCTGGTAAACCAGCCCGATATTGAGATATGCCTCGACCAGGCCAGGATCGGCGTGGATCGCCTTGTCGAGCGCCGCCTGCGCGTCTTCCAACTCACGGTTGGCGCGCAACGCGGCGCCGAGATCACACCAGGCCGCCGGCCGATCGGGATCGACTTGGAGCGCGCGGCGGAGGAAATCGATCGCCGCCTTGTTGTCGCCCATTTGATAGGCGAGCACGCCGCGGTAATGCAGCGCGTCGGCTTGGTTGGGCTGCCGGTTGAGAACCTCTTCGTAAAGCGTTAGCGCTTCCTCGAAGCGGCCCGCGAGTTGATGGTCCAATGCTTCGGCGACGGTCGCCGCAAGCGGGTCTGGCGCGTTCGAATTCATGACCGACTAGTCCAGGTCGAAATCGCGCAACGCAGCCATGTCGATGCTGATTTGTGCTGAACTGGCCATGATCGCCTTCATTTCCACCCTTTTCGATGCGCAATCAATATACCATGCGGTCGGCCGCATGCCGCTTAAACCGGGGCTGCAACCAAGGTGTTGCGTTGGCACGGATATCGCTACGATATCGGCCTCGCGGATACCAACCCGATAGCGAAGAGGATAGGCGTGAAGACAGAAGCCGCAATCCTGGTGGAACTCGGCCAACCCTTGGCCCTTGGCGAGATCGAGATTCCCAAGCTCAAGCCCGGCCAGTGCCTGGTCGAAATCGCCTATTCGGGCGCCTGCCGAACCCAGGTGGGGGAGGCGCGCGGCCATCGCGGCGACGATCCCTGGTTGCCACACTGCCTCGGCCACGAGGGAACGGGGACGGTGCTTGAGACCGGGCCCGAGGTGACCCGGGCCGAATCGGGTGACAAGGTCGTCCTGTCGTGGATTGCGGGCGGCGGCATCGACGCCGGCGGCACGGTTTACGATTGGGACGGCAGGCAGGTGAACGCGGGCGGGGTTACGACCTTCGCGCGCCACGCGGTGGTCAGCGAAAACCGCCTGACGCCGATCCCGGATTCGCTCGATATGACGACGGCGGTGTTGATGGGCTGCGCGCTGCCGACCGGGTTCGGCGCGGTGCTCAACACCGGCCGGGCCGAGGCCGGCCAGGCGGTTGCCGTGTTTGGCGTCGGCGGCGTCGGCCTTTCGGCCGTGCTTGGCGCTGCAGCGGCCGGGTGCGAGCCGGTGATCGCGGTCGACGTGCTGGCGATGAAGCTCGATCTCGCGGCAAGTCTCGGCGCGACCCACGGGGTCAACGCTTCGGATACGGATCCCCTTGCCGCGATCGCCGAGATCGCCAGCGGCGGCGTCGACCTCGCGATCGAGGCGACCGGACGGCCCGAGGTGATGGCGCAGGCGCTGGAGGTCGTGCGCGACCGCGGCGGCCGCGCGGTGGTCATCGGCAATGCGCCCTTTGGCGAGACCGTGTCGGTCAACCCGCGTCTGTTCAACATGGGCCGCAGTCTGCTCGGCACTTGGGGCGGCGACAGCGACCCGGATCGCGACTTCGAACGTTTCGCCGGATTGCTGGCCATAGGCAGGCGCGACCCCTCGGCGATGCTGTCGCGGCCTTACGCGCTCGCCGACATCAACCGGGTGCTCGACGACCTGGAAGCGGGTGCGATCGCCCGGCCGCTGATCGATATGGCGGGCGACTGACGGACGCCCAACCCGTGCCGACAACCAACATCGTGCTTGCCGTCTGGGACGAACAGTTCGTCGACAAGTTCGTCACGTACAGCATGGGGGCCCTGTTGCACCCGAACAACGTGCCGGCGCTGGCGGCTCGGCGCGAGGTCCGGTTCAAGCTCTTCACCGATCGCGCCTCGGAAGCTTATTTTCGCGAACGCGCGGCGGCGCTGCTGAAATTCGTCGACCTCGACGTCTTTACCTTCGAGGACACGGTGGTCGACGGAAGAACCATCGCCGAGGCGATAGCACCGCTCGAAGGTCCCACCATCAAACACGAAGTCGAGATGCTGGCCCAGTTCCACACCATCGACATCGCGATGGCGCAGGGTGGCCACAGTTCGATATTCCCGATCAGCGCCGACTCGCTTCTGTTCGAGGGGTCGTTCGGCTATGCCCAGGACTTGCTCGACGGTGGTGCCGAAGTGGTGGTAACTCCGTTCCTGCGCCTCGCGATGGACGCGTTTATTCGCGGCGAGCAGGAACATCTGCACCCGGTCACGCGATCCTGGATCGCCAATTCCGACCGCTTCACGAATTATCCGAGCACCATCATGTGGCCGGTTCGGGATCTGGGGTACGTCTGCCACACCTTCTTCCCCATTCCCATCGCCTTCAAACCGACACCGCGGTGCACACGGTTCGAGCGGACCATCGATTACGATTTCGCCGTCCAAATGGCGTCCGAGGCCTCGGTGATCGCAGCACCCCGGAACTCCCAGGAATTCCTGCTTTGCAAGTTGACAACCGAGGATTATCTGGCGGACGAGGCGCCGGAGAACAAGTTGACCGTGACCCAGATTACTCATTTCCTGTTGACCGAAACCAATCAGGCGCACCGCACTCTGGTCTCGCGGCCATATCGTATATACGGGCCGGAAGGGACCAAGGGAGCGGAGGAGTTGTGGGCGGCAGTGTCTGACGTCAGCATCCTTGGGACACATTGAGGTGTTTTCATAAGGGAGGATTTCTGGCTCATCGTAGTGACCGAAGGGAACGAAGATGAGACAGAAATCCATGAGCAAGAAAGCCCCAGCCGAGCAGGCTGTCCGT
>JASLSL010000032.1 GCA_030743445.1 Alphaproteobacteria bacterium | reverse complement strand
CATCAGTGTATTCCTGATAGTCACCATTCCGGTTCTGATCGGGCTCGCGGTTCGCCGTTACGCGGAAGGGTTCGCGGACCTCTTCGAGCCGGTGGCGCGGAATATTTCAGCAATCCTATTTGTACTTGTTCTGCTGGGCGCAATATTTCAGGAGCGCAACAACATCGTCGAATATTATGCTGAAGCCGGCTTGATCACCCTGGTGCTAAACGTCTTGATGCTCGCGCTCGGCTGGTTGCTCGGTTCGCTGGCCGGCTCTGGCTTACCCCAGCGGATCGCCATTTCGATCGAGTGCGGGCTTCAGAACGGAACCCTGGCGATCGTCGTTGCAACGCTTCTGTTCGGCGGCGGCGCCACCGTTATTCCGGCCGCGACCTACAGCCTGACGATGTTCGCAACGGCGCTGATCTTTATCTACTTTCTGCGCCGCAGCGTCGTACCGGACCCTGCCGAGGCTTGACGCTCAGACAAGCACTGGCTGCCCACATCCTTCGACGATGGCCGCGCGTCACACCGCCATACCACGACATGACCACGGCGTCGGCGCGGTCGGGCGCCGACCCAGGCATTTGACCACCTCGATCTTGCCCCGGCCTTGATTCCGTCGGTGGACATCTCATAGTGGAGGGCGGTTGTCGAACGCGAACCGGACGAAGCCCGGTCGCAAACGAGGAGACAGGCCATGACGATCGTCCTCGACCACACCATCGTTCCGGCGCGCGACAAACAGGTTTCGGCCGAATTCTTCGCGCGCATATTCGGGCTCGCGGTCGACGGGCCGTTCGGGCACTTCGCGCCCGTTCAGGTCAACGAGGCGCTGACCCTCGATTTCGATTCGAAAACCGAATTCGAAAACCACCATTACGCCTTCAAGGTGGACGAGGACGAATTCGACGCAATATTCGGACGCATCCAGGCAGAGGGCATCGCGTACGGAAGCGGCCCCTACGCCCTCGACGATATGGCGATCAACCACCGTGGCGGCGGTCGCGGGGTTTACTTTCGCGATCCTTCCGGCCACGTACTCGAAATCCTGACCGCCTGAGCGGTCGTCTTATCGGTCGGGCGAATTTGAACGGTGATTGGGGGCGCGGCAGGCGCAATTGACGCCCTTTCCTTGGCCCCATAGCATGGCACCGGCGTTGCGCCGAAACTCTGTAAGCCTGGAGGATTCGTAAACCATGAACACACCGGAAGTTCGCGGCCAGTTCATCGCGCCCGTGACCCCGTTCACGGCCGACGGCGATCTCATGGTGGACGCTTTCGTCGAGATTCTGCGCTGGCACCTGGAAAGTGGCGCCGGCGGGTTCCTCATCGCCGGCGACAACGGCGAATGCTGGGCGCTGACCGATGCCGAGCTCGGCCTACTGACCGAAACGGCGAAGAAGGAGGCCGCCGGCCGCGTCCCCATCTTCACCGGAACGGGCGCGATCACCGCGCAAAGGACGATCGAGCTTTCCGATATCGCGGCGCGGGCCGGCGCCGACGGACTTTGCCTCCAGCCCCAGTCTTACGTCCTCAACGGCACCAAGGCCGAGATCTGCCGGCGATTCGAGTTGGTATCCCGGGCGGTGCCGCTGCCGATCATGCTCTACAACAACCCCGCCCGCACCGGTCTCAATATGAGCGTCGACATTCTCGGCGGCATCTGCGACGTGGCGCCGGTCGTCGCCCTCAAAGAGGCCTCGGCGGACTTCGTGCATGTCACCGACGTCATCCGCGCCCACGCCGAACGGTTCGCGATCCTCGTCGGGTGCTGCCAGCTCATCCTTCCGGGCTTGGATTTGGGGGCGGCGGGCTATCTATCGACGGCGCCGGAGCTTTGGGGAGAGGGCGCCAAACGGATCATGACGTTCGAAACGCTTTCGCTTGCGGAAAAGCGCGAGATTCACTTCGCCATCACCGACGTCTTCGGAACCTTGATGGGAGTGGACACCCGGCCCGCGGCCCTGAAGGCGGCGTTGAACATGTTGGGGCGTCCCGCCGGTTTCCCGCGCGAGCCGGTCCAGCCGCTCTCTCCGGCATCGGAAGCGGTGGTCCGCGAAGTGCTCGTCCGCAACGGGCTCTTGGACAAGATCGGGGCGCAGCGGGCGGCCCTGTAATCGGGCACGTGGCTGCGAACGACCGTGGTGCGCGCCGGTCCCCGGCCGCACGCACAGGTACGCGCGCCCTAGAGCGGATCGCATCTGATTGGCGACCGAGATGCAACTCCAATCAGACGCGTGACTTCGCTCGAGCTTGATGGTGGAGACCAGATTCACGCGCTCGGCGGATCGACGCAGGCGATTCCAACCGACCGCGATCTGGTCCAAGCAACGGGCCGCAAATGGAGATCCACCTCGCCGATGTATGGGTGATCGGCTCCGGCGCGGCCGGGTTGAGCGCGGCGATCGCTGCGCGCGAAAGCGGCCTTTCGATCACCGTGGTTACCAAGGGGGCGCCCGGCGAGCACAGCTCGACGGGGCTTTCGGGCGGCGGGTTCGTCGGCGCCTGGGGCGGTCTTTCGGCCGAGGAACATCGGATGCGGACGCTCGCGGCGGGGCGCGGACTGAACGAGCCGGCCCTTGTCGAGGCCATGGTGGCCGATGCGCCCGATCGTTTCCAAGAGTTGCTCGACTGGGGTCTGGCGGTGGTTCCCACGAGCCGGCCGGGCAGCCTGATCGCCCGCGGCAACGGCCCGGCGCGGGGCGAGGAAATCATCCGGTGTTTGAGTGCGAAGGCGCACGCGGCGGGCGTCGCGTTCCTCGCCAGCCACGTCGCATACGCGCTGCGAATGCAAGACGGCGCCGCCCATTGCGCGGTCTTCGAGCCCGCATCCGGCGCCTGGGTGGGGCTCGGCGGTCGCGCCCTGGTCATGGCGGCCGGCGGGGCAGGGGGGCTGTATGCCCGTCACGACACGCCTGCGCGGGCCTCCGGCGACGCCGTTTCCATGGCGCTCGGCGCGGGCGCGCTCCTCGAGGACATGGAGTTCGTCCAGTTCTTTCCCCTGTCGCTTGCCGAGCCCGAGCTGCCGCCGGCGGTC
>JASLSL010000031.1 GCA_030743445.1 Alphaproteobacteria bacterium | reverse complement strand
TGCGAAATCAACAGGATTCCGCAGTCGAACCGGTCGCGAATCGTCGCGATGAGCTCGTAAAGGGCGACCTCGCCGGCGAAATCGACCCCCTGGACGGGCTCGTCGAGAACCAGCAGATCCGGTCTGCGGACGATGGCGCGGGCGAGAAGGGCGCGCTGGAACTCGCCGCCCGACAGGTGCCGCGCCTGGGCGCCCGCCAGATGCGCGATGCCCACCTCGGCCAAGGCGTTGTCGATCTCGGATTCAGGAAGGCGCCCGGTGAGCGTCATCAGGCGACGGACCGTGAGCGGAAGCGTTCCCTCGATTGTCAGGCGCTGGGGCACGTAGCCGACCCGAAGACGCGGGGACGAGGCGAGCGAGCCTTCGTCGGCGGTCATGATCCCGAGGATCACCTTGGCCGCAGTGCTCTTGCCGCCGCCGTTGGGGCCGATCAGGGTGACAACCTCGCCGCGGTGAACGGCAAGGTCGACGCCGCGGATGAGCCAGCGCCCGCCCCGGCGCACGCCGATGCCTTGTGCCGCCACCAGAACCGGGCGCGTCTCCACGTCACCGGTCGTTCCGACGTGTTCGTTCTGCAATCCCCTGCCCGCTTGCCGATCGGTCCTATGAATGTTATATCATTACACCCGTTTCGCCCGTCGGGACAACCGGGGATGATCCGCCATGGCACCCGTGTTTCGCCTGGTGCTCGCGGCGTGGGCGATGCTCTCCGTCGCGCCAAGTGCGGCGGCGGGTGACGGCTCCGGCGTGGTCGCCTCGATCCGGCCCGTCCATTCGCTGGTCGCCGGCGTAATGGAAGGGATCGGCGTTCCCCATCTTATCGTCAAAGGGGGCGGGACTCCGCACACCTTTGGCTTGCGTCCCTCGGACGCACAGGCGCTGGCGCGCGCACATGCCGTGTTTTGGATCGGCGCCGGACTGGAGACGTTCCTCGAGATTCCGATTTTGGCGCTGGCGAAACGGGCCCGAACGGTTGCACTGGCCGACGCGGACGGCCTGAATTTGCTTCCCGCCAGCGAAGGGGGCGCGTGGGAGGAACGCGATCGCGGTGCCGGGCGCACCGACGACGCTGACGGCGCGATCGACATGCACGTCTGGCTCGATCCCGTCAACGCCAAGGCCATGGTCGAAGCGATCGCCGATACGCTCGCCCGAGCCGATCGGGCGAACGAGAAGGTCTACCGGGCCAATGCCGACCGGCTCGAGCGCCGCCTCGACGCGCTGAGCGCGGAACTCGCAGCCGAGCTGGCGCCAATCCGATCGAAGCCCTTCATCGTCTTCCATGATGCCTTTCGATATTTCGAGACCCGTTTCTCGCTCAACGCCGTCGGCTCGGTCACGGCCTCACCGGAACGGCGGCCGGGCGCCCAGCGCATCGTCGACATCCGCGCCAAGATCGCCCGCTTCGGCGCCGTCTGCGTATTCGCCGAGCCCCAATTCCGACCCGCACTTGTCGACGTCGTCACCGAAGGCACTGCCGCCAGGACCGGAACGCTCGACCCCCTCGGTGCCGCGCTTGCCGCTGGGCCCGAGCTCTATTTCGCGCTCATGCGCGGCAACGCCCGCGCGCTTGCGCACTGTCTCGGCGAAGGCGGCTGAGCGCGTTCGCAACCACGCGGTCCCGGGCGGTCCGCAAACCGTTTCGCCCGCCCCGTGCGTGTGCACGCCGATCGCGAACTGTGCGCTTCGCCGACCGCCGGCCCGGCGGCAAATCCGCCGTGGTCGCGCGGACGGCCCGGTTGGGAGTAAGCTGACGAAAGGCGCAAACGCGGCCCCACGCCACATTAATCTTTCGGCAAATGGACGCGCCTCCAATTCACGGCACCGAGACCCTCCTACGCTTGGGGGTCGCGCTCGCGCTCGGCCTGCTTGTCGGACTCGAACGGGGCTGGTGGGGGCGAGTTCGCGGCGAGGGCGAGCGGATCGCCGGAATCCGAACCTTCGGGATCGTCGGCCTTTTGGGAGGTTTCGCCGCACTGCTGTCGGAGGTGTTCGGGACCGTCGCCTTCGCGGTGTTCGGCGGGGCGTTGGCCCTATTGCTGGTCGCGGCCTATTGGCGTGCGCTTCGCGAACGCGATGATGTGGGCGTTACGACCATGGTGGCGGCGCTTCTCACGTTCGCGTTGGGCGCGACCGCGGGCATGGGGCGGCTGTTGTTCGCATCGGTCGGTGCGGTCGCGTTGACCGCGGTGCTCAGCATCAAGCCGGAGCTGCATGCGCTCGTGCGCCGTATCGAGCGCAAGGAACTTTTCGCGACGATTCAGCTGCTCCTGCTCACGGTGGTGATCCTTCCCATCCTTCCGGACCAGGACTACGGCCCCTGGGGGCACTGAACCCGTATCGCATTTGGCTCATGGTGGTCTTGATCGCGGGCGTCTCCTATGCGGGCTATCTCGCGATCAAGCTGATTGGCGAGACCCGCGGCATCCTCGCCGTCGCCCTCTTGGGCGGGGTAGCCTCCTCGACTGCCGTGGCGGTTAGCCTTGCCCGCCTCGACGGCGGCGCTCCGGAGAAACGCCGTTTGCTTTCCGGAAGCATCGCGGGGGCCTCCTCCATCATGTTCCTGCGCATGATCCTGGTGGTGGCGATCGTCGCGCCCGCCCTCGTGCCGCTCTTGGCGATCCCGCTCGCGAGCGCCGGCGTCGTGGGCCTCGGGTTCGCGGGCTGGCTCGCTTTGGGCCGGCGGCCGGGTCGATCCACCGAATCCGTGCCAGAACTGGCACCCCGGAATCCACTCGATCTCAAGCTCGCGCTTCAGTTCGGCCTACTGCTGAGCGCCGTCCTGATCCTGTCGCGGGCGTTCAAGGAGTGGGCCGGCGAGACCGGTCTCTACGCTCTCGCGACGGTGTCCGGCCTGGCGGACGTAGACGCGATCATCATTTCGCTGGCCGAGATGTTTAGCGACGCAGGCATCACCGCACCGATCGCGGCCGCGGCCATCGTCCTCGCCGCGGCCGCCAACACCTTGGTCAAGCCGGTCCTCGTCGCTTTCATCGCGGGTACCAGGATGGGACTCTTGGTCGCCGGTCCGCTGGCCGCAGCGCTTGCCGGCGGCGCGGCGGCGCTTTGGCTTACCGCGTCCTGATTCCCCCAGGGCCCCCGGACGCCGCCAGCAAAGGTGATCACGCGGTGCCGCCGAGGGGGTTTGAACGGAACAACCGCGGTTCACGCTTCCGCCACCCGAGCCACGGCGCGGTCTTGTCCCGCTCGCACGGGCTCAACCCGATCCGATCCCCGGCGAATTGGTGAAATGGGGTGCGAAGCTCGTGGGCGGGACCCTATTGCGAAGGCTTTTGGCGTGCCCTACTATGGGAACCATCACTCTTCGAAGACCCGGCGTATCAAGCTGCTGTCACGCCGACCGAGCCGGAATACTCCTGGATTTTGATGAGCTGAAACAGCATTCGGACACGGTGTCCGCATGCGCATAAGACATGTACAAAGGTAAAGACTTCGATGGCTACAGGAACCGTCAAATGGTTCAATCCCGCAAAGGGATACGGCTTCATCGCCCCAGACGACGGCACGGGCGATTCCTTCGTCCACATCTCGGCCGTGGAACGCGCCGGCCTGTCCACGCTGGCCGAGGGACAGAAAGTCGAATACGAACTTCAACCCGGACGCGACGGCAAGAGTTCGGCAGAGAACTTGCGGCTGGTTGACTGACGCCGTTTCGGCGATCGGCCGGAAAGGCCCGCGAATTGCGGGCCTTTCCATTCCCCGTTCTCTCGTCCGGCGGCCTGACACCGGCGAACCGACCCACGCCGTGTTCCGGAAAAGGGACCAGAGATGGCACGCAGACCAAACTACCGTTT
>JASLSL010000030.1 GCA_030743445.1 Alphaproteobacteria bacterium | reverse complement strand
CATGTCTACATGTCCGGCCCACAACCGGGTCGCGAGAGCGACAAGGCGGGCATCTTCCTTTTGTACGAATATCCCGCGGGCGGCACCGGCGCCACCATTGGCGCGGACGGCAGCCATGTGGTCCGCGCGTTTCCCGAAGGCGATTTCAACGTGGTGCAGGCCGCCGAGATTGCCGAGATGCAGTGTCCGGTGCGCATCGAGCACTACGGCCTGCGAGAGGACTCCTGCGGCGATGGCGAATTTCGTGGCGGCTGCGGCATGCGACGCGATGTACGAATACTCGCCGACGGCGCGAGCCTATCCGTGCTCGCCGATCACGCGGTCATCCCGCCCTTCGGCGTCGCCGGCGGCTACAGCGGAGCCTCGAACCGTTTCACCGTCCTGCGCGACGGCAAGGTCATCGAACCATCGCCGGTTCCCGGGAAGGTCGGCGGGTTCGCCCTACAAAAGGGAGACATCGTGCGGATGGAATCCTCCGGCGGCGGCGGCTTCGGCGACCCGCTGAAGCGCGACCCCGAGCGGGTCCGGCGCGACCTCTTCTTCGGCTATATCGACGCCGATCGGGCAAGCCGGCGCTACGGCGTCGTGCTCGACACAGACGGCGCCGTCGACGCGGCCGCCACCGAAGTCAAACGCGACCAGGTGCGCGCGGAGCGCCTCACCTTGCCGGTCCAACTCGCCAACGAGGACGAGCTCGACGGTCCGCGCCGCCGTATCACCCTGTCCCAAGCGACCGCGGAGCGCCTCGGCGTTGGCGAGAACGACCTCGTCGAACTCGCCACGCCCGCCGGCGCGGCGGCGCTGCGCGGCTGGGTTCATATCGCCGCGCCAAACGGCGAGGACGAAGACCGTGACGGCCGGGCGATACGACTTGGACCGCTAGGCATCGCCGCCCTCGGGGCCAACCCTGGCGATACGGTCGAACTGCGCGCCTTGAGATCTACGCTGTCGTGACTGTCGCGCGTTATCTCGTGGGTGTCGACGTTGGCGGCACGTTCACCGATCTGCTCGCTTTTGACGAAGTCGAGGGCCGTCTGGTCTCGGCAAAGGTCCCGTCCCTGCCTGGCGAGCAATGGCGCGGCGTTCTCGGCGCGCTGACGGAGCTCGAGATTGAATTCGATACCATCCGCGCCTTCGTGCATGGCACGACGATCGCCACCAACGCGCTGCTGGAGCGCCGGGGGGCTAAGACGGCGCTCGTCGCCACCGAGGGATTCCGGGACGTCCTTGAGATCGGCAAGGGACGACGCCTTACTGGCGGCTTGTTCGATGCTTCCTGGCAACGGCCGCAGCCCCTAGTACCCCGCGACCGGCGTCACGAGACGCGAGAGCGGATCGGCACCGACGGCGAGGTGCTCACGGCGGTCGACGCGTCGGAGCTCGACGTGCTCGCGAAGACACTCCGCCAGCAGGACGTCGAGGCCGTCGCCGTCTCCTTCGTCAACAGCTACATAAACCCGGCGAACGAATGCGCCGCCGCGGCGGCGTTGCGCGAGCGGCTCGATGGGGTCCCCGTCACGGAGTCCGCTGCTCTGATCCCGGAGCGCGGCGAATTCGAACGTGCCTCGACCGCCGTCCTCAACGCTTATCTCACCCCTGTGATGGCGGACTACCTCGACATGCTATCGCGCGAGCTTTCCGAACGCGGTATCGGAGCGCCGGTCAAGATCATGAGCTCGAACGGCGGGGCTATGACGCTCGACATTGCGGCGCAGCGCTGCGTTGGGACGTTCCTGTCGGGACCAGTGGGCGGCGTCGGTGGCGCCGTTCGCGTGGCCGAGGCGGCCGACCTGCGCGAGCTCATCACCTTCGACATGGGCGGCACTAGCACGGACGTTGCCTTGGTGGATGACCTGACGCCGCGAATGTCGCACGACAACCAGATCGACGCCTATCCTTTGCAGATGCCGCAGCTCGATATACACACCATTGGGGCAGGCGGCGGCTCCATCATCTGGATCGGGCCGGACGGCACGCTGCAGATCGGCCCACAAAGCGCAGGCGCGGTCCCCGGCCCCGCCTGCTACGGGAGCGGCGGCGATGAGCCGACAATATCGGACGCTAATCTGCTGCTCGGGCGCCTCGCGACCGATCGACCGCTTGCGGGCGGCCTCGTGCTCGACGCGGCGGCAGCGCAAGCGGCCTTCCGACCGGTCGCCGACGCATTGGGCACCGACGACCTCGTCGCTCTTGCCGACGGTGCGCTGGCCGTCGCGGTGGCGAAGATGGCAGGCGCCGTGCGCGAGGTCTCGGTCCATCGCGGCTTCGATCCGCGGGACTTCGCACTGGTCGGATTCGGCGGTGCAGGTCCCATGCACGGGTTCCTCGTAGCCGAGGAACTCGGCATGACGGAGGTGCTGATCCCGCGATTCCCGGGTCATCTTTCGGCACTTGGACAAATGATGGCCGATCTGCGGCGGGACCACGTCAAGGCCTGGAGCGGGCGGCTTTCAGAACTCTCGCCCGAAGATCTCCAGCACGAGGCCGACGCGCTTCGGCGGCAGGGCGCCGAATTGCTGCTCGAGGACGGCATTCCGGTGGATCGACATCGGCATGAGTTCACAATGGACATGCGCTATACGGGCCAGTCCTTCACCCTGGCGATCCCGTGGCAACCTAACGACGCGGATTTCGGTCCGCTTCGACGGGCCTTCGACGCACGCCACGAGGAAACCTTCGGATACGCTGATCCGGGCAACGATGCCGAAATCGTCAATGTCCGGCTGGTCTCGATCGGCGAAGTCGACAAGCCCCCACTGGATTTCGCGTCGCAGGGCCGCGAGGATCCAAAGATTGGCCGGCGCCAGGCTTGGTTTGGCGGCTGGACCGATACCGCAATCTACGACCGGGCAGACCTGCCGCTCGAATTCACCTTTACCGGCCCCGCGATCGTGGAAGAGGCTGGCAGCACGTCGGTTATTCCTCCCGACTGGTCGGTCACCGTACAAGACAGCGGGGCCCTGATTTGCTGCTTCGATGAGCAGGCATCGTTCTAACGGTTGGTGAGCGACAGTCGTCGCTGTGTCGCGGTACGATCTTACCGTGCTAACACATTCCTCTGAAAGCTGCCTCCGTCCACTTCCGGAGCCAAATTACAAGGGTTGGCGCCGACCGAACATTCTGGTCACTAAAAAATCCGGAGAGGTTCAAATTTCGGAAATTTCTTCGAAAGTAAATATAGCTGGCCTCTAAATACAGACCTCCGATGTTTCCAACGACTGGAAAGGCCTTGTCCGCTTCTGGCTAGAAGCGGACGTGTTCGAGCGCCATGGCGGATGTCCGCTTTTGACCCAAAGCGGACATCGAAGATGCTGGATTGAATGTCCGCTCCTAGCCATAAGCGGACTTCAAGACGAGGAATTAAAGCCGAAGTTTTGACGGAACCTCACTGTATATTATTGAGG
>JASLSL010000029.1 GCA_030743445.1 Alphaproteobacteria bacterium | reverse complement strand
CCAAGAACACACTTAAAAAATATCTCGATTATCTCGAAGCCGCCTTTCTGATACGCCGACTGCATCGCATAGGCGGAGACGCGAAGCGCTTCAAGCGTGTTACCCACTTCAAGGCCTACCTGACGAATCCTTCTATTCGCTCGGCGCTCTTCGGCCCGATCACGGATACCAGCGAAGCCATGGGACACTTGGCGGAAACGGCTGTTTTATGCCAATTCGCACAATCAAGGTTCGGACAAAACATTCACTACGCCAGATGGAAAGAGGGTGAAGTCGATATTGTCCTTTCGGACCAGTCAGACCCAAATTCCTTCAGTCCGATCGAGCTTAAATGGAGCGATCGGGTTGCCAGCCATCCCACCGACGAACTTCGAGCCCTTATCAAGTTCTGCAAGACTACGAACTGTTCGGAGGCTTGGGTTTATACAAAATCCACAAGTAAGACGATGAACGTCGATGGCATCAGGATTCACTTCGGCCGGCTATGCGCGTTTTGTTACGCGGTAGCTATCCGAGGAATAGATGAACCGCTCCAAGATGGCTTGGACCCGCGCACATTCGCGCCTTTCGGTGAAAGCGGATAATTCGATCCGGCGCTAATCCCCGTCGCGCTTCTTCGCCAGCATCAGCCGCAGCGCGTTTAGTTTTATAAACCCTTCGGCGTCGCGCTGGTCGTAGACCTCGTCGTCCTCGAAGGTGACGTGCGCCTCGGAGTAGAGCCCGCCCGGCGCCTCGCGGCCGACCACGGCGACCCCGCCCTTGTAGAGCTTCAAGCGCACCTTGCCGGTGACTCGCGCCTGGCTTTTGTCGATCAGCGCCTGCAGCATCTCGCGCTCGGGCGAGAACCAGAAGCCGTTGTAGATCAGCTTGGCGTAGCGCGGCATCAGCTCGTCCTTGAGGTGCATCGCCTCACGGTCGAGCGTGATCGACTCGATCGCCCGGTGGGCGGCGAGCAGCACCGTGCCGCCCGGCGTCTCGTAGATGCCGCGCGACTTCATGCCGACGAACCGGTTCTCGACCAGGTCGACCCGGCCGATGCCGTTCTCGCCGGCGATTTTGTTGAGTTGGGCCAGCAGCTCCGCCGGGGTCAGCTCGATGCCGTTGACCTCGTAGGCGTCGCCCGCTTCGAACGAAATCTCGATCGTGGTCGGCTTGTCGGGCGCGGCCTCGGGCGCCACCGTTCGCGAGTAGACGTATTCCGGCGCTTCCTTGGCCGGGTCCTCGAGCACCTTGCCTTCGGCCGAGATGTGCAACAGGTTGGCGTCGACCGAGAACGGCGCCTCGCCCCGGCCGTCCTTCGGCACCGGGATCTGGTGCTGTGCGGCGTACTCGATCAGCTTGGTCCGCGAGCCGAGGTCCCACTCGCGCCACGGCGAGATCACCTTGATGTCCGGGTTGAGGGCGTAGTAAGCGAGCTCGAAGCGCACCTGGTCGTTGCCCTTGCCGGTGGCGCCATGGGCCACCGCGTCGGCTCCGGTCTCGGCCGCGATCTCGATCTGGCGCTTGGCGATCAAGGGCCGCGCGATCGCGGTGCCGAGCAAGTAGACGCCTTCGTAGAGCGCGTTGGCCCGGAACATCGGAAAGACGTAGTCGCGGACGAACTCTTCCCTTAGATCCTCGATGAAGATCTGCTCGACGCCGAGCAATTCGGCCTTCTCCCGCGCCGGCTCGACCTCGCCCTCCTGGCCGAGATCGGCGGTGAAGGTCACCACCTCGCAGCCATAGGTGTCCTGCAGCCAGCGCAGGATCACCGAGGTGTCGAGCCCGCCGGAATACGCCAACACGACCTTTTTAACGTCTTGCGCCATCGGGACGCCGTCCTTGTCATCGGCTGTTGCCGGAATGGCGGCGGAGTATAGGGCTTTCGTTGCCCGGGGCAAGCTTAGTGCAAACTGGCCCTCGGCGGTTGAATCCGCCGCCGAATCCCGCTTAGCTAGCGCCGCCGGGCGGGTGCAACCGCCCCAGGTCACAGGGAGCAACAATAAAAATGACGGAATTGACGGAAGCCGAGCTCGCGGCGCTGCAGGCGCTCGATACCCCGACCGTGTGCAATGCGCTCGAGGTCGTGGCGCCCGAACGCCGGAGGTACGGCTTTACGACGAAACCGCTGGTCTGTGCCCGCCCGGCGCTGGCGCCCATGGTCGGCTATGCCCGCACCGCGCGGATTCGCGCCAAGACCGCCTCGGCGCTCGACGCCGCCCGGATGCGCCAACAGCGGCTCGACTACTACGCCTATGTCGAGGGCGGGCCGCGGCCCTCGATCGTGGTGATCCAGGACCTCGACGATCCGCCCGGCATCGGCGCCTTCTGGGGCGAGGTCCAGTCCAACATCCACAAGGGGTTGGGCTGTTCGGGGACCATCACCGACGGCAGCGTGCGCGACATTCCGGACGCCGCCGAGGGCTTCCAGATGATCGCCGGCATGGTCGGCCCGTCGCACGCCTTCGTCCATCTGGTCGATTTCGACGTCGAGGTCTCGATCCACGGCATGGACGTGGCGCCGGGCGCCCTGGTGCACGCCGACCGGCACGGGGCGGTGGTGATCCCCTTGGCGGTCGCCCGCGAGGTGCCGGATGCCGCAGCGCTGATCGCCCGGCGCGAGGCGGTGATCATCGGCGCGGCACAGGCGCCGGGCCTGACGATGGCAAAGCTCAAGCAAGCCTTCGGCAACGCCGACGACATTCATTAGGGGCCACTCAACAAACGTCATCCCGGGCGCGCCCAATTGGGCGAGACCCGGGACCCATGCCGTCAAACTCCCGAACAATCTCGTTGACTCGTTAGTTCTCTGGACTGGGTCCCGGCTCTCCCTCGCTTCGCTCGGTCGGCCGGGATGACGGGTTAAATACCACCCCATAGCAAAAAGCCCGCCGGATGGCGGGGCTCGGTCCCTACGTCCCGTGGCAATGCGTCAGATCACCGACGCGACCCATTGCTGGAGCTGGCCCTTGGCCAAGGCGCCGACCTTGGTCGCCGCGACCTCGCCGCCCTTGAACATCATCAGGGTCGGGATTCCGCGGACACCGTACTTGGCCGGCGTGTTCGGGTTGTCGTCGATGTTCAGCTTGGCGACGGTGACCTGCCCGTTCATCTCCTCGGCGATCTCCTCGAGCGCCGGGGCGATCATCTTGCACGGACCGCACCATTCGGCCCAGAAATCGACCAGCACCGGACCGTCGGCCCCCAAGACGCTGGTTTCGAAGTCGTCGTCGCTGACATGGACGGGTGTCATCCCCTGATCCTTCTGCTGCGGGGGCGACGCGCTCGCCCCGAATCATGGAATAAGCCTAGGGACCACTGTCGAACCGGTCAAGCAGGCCGTCATCGAGCGCCATCAGCGCCGGCACCTCGGTCCACAACAGCGCGCAGCGGACCGGCCGGTCGGGCCAAATCTGGCCGAGCACCCGCCGGTAGGCCGCCATCTGCCGGAGGTAGATGTCCGGCACGTCCTCGGGCCGGGCCGGCGCCGGGCGCATGGTCTTGTAGTCGACCACCAGCACCGCGTCGTCGGTCACGACCAAGCGATCGACCTGGCCCGAGACTACCTGCGCCTCCCCGACGACGCCGACCAGCGGCGCCTCGGCGCGGCTGCCGGGCCCGAAGATCGCGGCGAATTCGGGCGCCTCCATCACCGCCATGACCTCGGCGGCGAGCGACGCCTGCTCGCGCCTCTTGAGGCCGTGGAGCGGGCGGGCGAGGAAGCGCTCGGCGGCGGCGCGGCGCGACTCGGGCGCCAAATCGGGCAAGGTCTGCAGCAGGCGGTGGGCCAGCAGCCCGCGGCGGAACCGGGGCGCCGTGTCGGGCGCCAGGGGCGAACGCACCGCGGGCTCCTCGTCCCCCGGGCGCGAGGGTGCCAGCGGCCGCGGCGGGGCGGGATCCTCGGGTGCGGCCTCGAGCATCCAGCGTTCGGGCGCTACCTCGGCGGCCTCGGCGGTCTCGATCGCCGCCTCCGTCTCGGGTGTCGTCTCCTGTGCGCCCTCGAGTCGCAGTCCGTCCCCGCTCCAGCCTTCGGGGCCCAGCACGTCCGAGAAATCGAACTCGGCGGGCTCGGCGACCGCGCCGAGCCCGGCCCGGACCATCTCGTACCAGCAATCGGCCGCCGGCTCGCGCGGGCCGCGCCAGCCGCCGATATAGAGCCGGTCCTCGGCCCGGGTCATCGCGACATAGAGCAAACGTCGGTATTCCTCGTCCTGCAGCACCTCGGCCTCGGCCCGCATCGCCTTGGCGTGCGCCGATTCGTGGGCGGTCCTCGGCGGCCACAGCGGCAGGTCGCCGGACCACAGCACCATCGGCGTCAATCCGGTCCTGAACGCCGGTTTGGACGTGGTGTCAGGCAGGATCACGATCGGCGCCTGCAGTCCCTTGGCGCCATGGACGGTGAGAATCCGCACCTCGTCGCGGCCGGCCTGCTCCAGGTCGCGCTTGATCTCGGTCTCGCCGGCCGCGACCCAGTGGAGGAAGCCCTGGAGCGACGGCGCATTGACCCGTTCGTAGCCGAGCGCCAGGGCGAGGAACTCGTCGATCGGGTCGTCCGCCTCGCGGCCGAGCCGGGCGGCCATGCGTTGGCGGCCGGTCTCGCCCGCGGGCGTCGGCGCCGCCAGCAGTCCGGCAAAGAGCTCGTAGGGCGGGGTGAAGTCGACCCGGGCGAGCAGGTCGGCGAGCCAAGCCGCCGCTGCCGCGTATTGCTGTTCGTCCCTCGCCGCCGCCTGCAGCCGGCGCCACAGGCTGTCCCCGCCACGGCCGTAGGCGAGTTCGAACAAGGCGTCGTCGTCGAAGCCGAGGAACGGCCCCTTGAGCACCACCGCGAGGTTGAGATCGTCCCCGGGCAGCAACAGGAACTGGGCCACCGCCACCAAATCCATGACAGCGAGCTGGTCGGTCAACACCATGCGGTCGACGCCGGCGACCGCCACCTTCCTGTCCTTCAGCGCGCGAACCAGCTCCTCGAAGAAGCCGGTGCGGCGGCGCACCAGCACCATAATATCGCCGGCGCGCACCGGCCGCGCGCGCGCCGGCAGCATCTCGTTGCCGATCCAGCCCTCGATCCGGGCCGCGATCCCGTGGGCCAGGCGGGTCGCCGGGTCGTCCGCCGGAACCGGCCGGATCGGCAGCGACCACGGTTCGCCCGCCGCGCGCGCGCGGGGTTCGGCGAGCGGCCACAGCTCGACCCGGCCGGCGTGGCCCGCCCGGTGGGCGCGGTGACGCAGCTCGCCGCCCGGCTCGACCACCCCGTCGCGCGCCGGCGCGGCGGCGAAGGTGGCGTCGACCGCCCCGAGCACCGCTTCGGTCGAGCGGAACGAGATGTCGATCGGCACCTCGCGCCAGTCCTTGCCGGCGGCAGGGGCGCGCTCGGCGAAGTGCCGGCGCATATGCTCGGCCGCTTCCGGGTCGGCGCGCTGGAAGCTGAAGATCGACTGTTTGGAATCGCCGACCGCGAACACGGTGCGCGCCTCTTCTTGCGCGCCCTCGCCGGCGAAGAACTCGGCGGCCAGCGCCCTCACCACCTCCCATTGTTCCGGATTGGTGTCCTGGCTCTCGTCGATCAGGATGTGGTCGATGCCACCGTCGAGCTTGTAGAGCACCCAGGCCGCGCCGGTCTTGGCGAGCAACGCCTGCGCCTTGTAGATCAGGTCGTCGTAGTCGAGCCGCGCCAGCGCGTCCTTAGCGCGCCGGTATTCCTCGGCCAGCGCCGCGCCGAGATGCAGCAGGCCGGCCGTCGCCCGCGCGGTGATCGCCGCCCTGCGGCGCTCGAGGGCGGCGATCAGCCGGTCGGCCTCACCGGCCAGCACACCGCCGAGCGCGGGGTCTTCATCGAGCACCGGCTTGGTCGCGGGTGTTTTGAGCGGCTCGCCCTTCCGGGTCAGGTAGGCGCCGCAATAGAGGTCGAACTCGCGCACCCGGTCGTCGAGACCGGCGGCGAGCCAGTCGGTGATGCGCTGTCCCTTGGACCGGTCGCCCGCGCTCTTGCTCGCCAGCAGCGTATCGGCGGCGCGCTTGAGGCCGGCCCGGTCGAAGGCGCCGTTGCGGCTGGCCTCGCGCAGGACCGTGGCCTCGTTCGTACCCTCCCCGAGGCCAAGCAGCCGGTCGACCGCCTCGGCGGCGCCCGCTGTATCGCCATACTCGGTGATAATGCGGTCCAATCGTCCCCGCTCGCGCGCCAGGATCGCCATCAGCTTGGCGAAGGTCTCCTCCTGGACGTGGCCGGTGACATTGGCGAGCGAGGCGGCAAGCCTTCGGTCGCGCACCGCCCGGGCCAGAACCGCGTCGCGCGCCGCCTGCAACAGCTCGGCGGCGCTGCGGTCGTCCATTACCACGAAGTGCGGCGCCAGATTTGCCACGAGCGGGAACCGCATCAACAGCGATTCGCAGAAACTGTGGATGGTCTGGATTTTGAGCCCGCCCGGCGCATCGAGCACCCGGGCGAAGAGCCGGCGGGCGCGCCGCAATTCATCCCCGTCCGCCGCGCGGCCGGTGAGCTCACCCAACGCCTCGGCCAGACCCGAGTCGTCGGAAATCGCCCAGACCTCGAGTGTCTCGTTGACCCGGTTGGCCATCTCCGCCGCCGCCGCCTTGGTGAAGGTCAGGCAGAGGATCTTTTCCGGCGGCGTGCCGCCCAGCATCAGGTTCAGCACCCGGTCGGTCAGCACCTTGGTCTTGCCGCTGCCGGCCGAGGCCGCAACCCAGACGCTGGCCGAAGGGTCGGCGGCGCGGCGCTGCTCGCGCCCCGGATCGGAGGTCGGAGACGCGCTCATTCGCCGCCCTCGCCGCCGAAGCCGGACCATTCCTGGATCCGGGCCAGGTGTTCGTAGTCGTTGTACGGCAATGGGTGGGCCGGGTCCGGCATCGCCCGATACGGCGTCGCCGGGTCGTCGAAAGCAACGACGAGACGGGTGACGCCGTCGAGCGCCGCCGCCGCGAGATCGCCCAAATCGGCCCTGACCACTTTGATCTCGCCCGCCGGATCGCCGCCGGAGAGCCGCCAATAGGCGAGCTCGCCGACCGCCCCCGCCGCTAGGTTCCCGAATCCACCGGCCGCCGCGATCGCCGCCTCGAGCGAGAGCTGCGGCGCGTAGCCGTATTCGATCTGCGTTTCGCTCGGCACCGTTCCGGTCTTGTAGTCGACGATCGCATAGCCGCCGCCGGCGAGGCTGTCGATGCGGTCGGCCGTCGCGGTGAGCAGGAACGGCTCGTCCCGCCCCGGGATTTCCAACTCGCCCTTGCATTCGCTATCCGTGCCGGCGAGACCGGCGCGGCGGATGCGTTCGACGACGACGAACCACTCGGCGACGCGCACGAAGCGCGGCCACCAGAAGGCCCGCACCGCCGGCCGGCCGAGCGCCTCGCCGAACGCCGCCTCGCCGAAGCCGAGCAATCGCTCAACCGCGTCCTCGGGCAATTCCGCCGGATGGGCCCGGGTGAAATCGTCGAGCGCCTGATGGATAAAACTGCCCCGGTCGGCCGCCCCCGGATCGGCCTCGATCGGGTCGAGCGGCCGAAGTCGCAGCACATGGCGGGCATAGATCGCGTAAGGATCGCGCATCCAGGCCTCGATCCGGGTCACCGAGAGTTGTCGCGGCCGGACCGCATAGGGCGGGGTCGGCGCCGGCGGCTCGCAACGCCGGTATTCCCCGGGCCGACCGAGCGCCCGCTGCCAAGCGCGCCACGGCGCCGCGGTTATCTCGCCGAGTTCGGCGTCGGCGCGGCGCAGCACCGCATCGAGCCGCATCAGCCAGCGCGACGGCACGGTCGGGGTGCCGTCGACCCGCTCGGCCCGGGTCAGCATGACCTCGGGTGCGGCGAGCGCCTGGGCGAAGTCGTGCGCCGCGAGCCCG
The DNA here is from genome assembly GCA_030743445.1 of Alphaproteobacteria bacterium. Taxonomy (GTDB): domain Bacteria; phylum Pseudomonadota; class Alphaproteobacteria; order UBA8366; family UBA8366; genus JASLSL01. Next base: position 13,979 of record JASLSL010000029.1, on the reverse strand, counting down.
ACCCGGCGTTCCGGCAGGGGCAGGCCGAGCTCCGATTCCATCGGCCGGCTGAGCCACGGATCGGGCGTCGGATCGCGCGGCCAGGTGCGCTCGTTCAAGCCGCCGAGGACGATCAGGTCGGCGTGCTGCAGCCGGGCCTCGAGCGGACCCCAGATATGGAGCCTCGGGTGGCGGCCATAGCGCGGGCGGACCACCTGCCCCGCCATCAGCGCGGCGAACAGAGCCGGATAGCGGCCGGGGGCGATCGCCGGCATCACCTGGGCGGCCTCGGCGGCCTCGGCGATGAACCCGGCCAGGGCCTCGCCCGCCTCGCCGACCCAGAGCCGGCCGGCGCCGGACTCCATGTCGCTTTCGGCGAGCGCCTCGGCGGCGGCGAGATGGCCGTCGATCAGGTCGGAAAACCGCCGGCGGCGCGCGCCCATCAACTCGGTCAAGGGTTCGAGGCGATCCCTCAAATCGCCGACCAGGACGGCCGCGGCTTCGCGTTCCTTTTCATGTTCCGGCCCGCCGCCGTGCAGCACAGCCTCGAGCCCATGGAGCCCGCCGGCTGGCCGCGGGCCGCGCAGCGCCAGCCGCTCGAGCCCGCGGACCGCCTCGCGGAACCGTCCCGGCGCCCGGCCGCCCGCGGCGAGCGGATGCTTGAGTGCCGCGAGCAGTGCGATCGGCGCGAAGTCGGCGGCGACCATCTCGGCCGTGAGACGCAGGAACGCGCCCGGCGGTGTGTCGGCCAACAGCGTGCCGGCGGAATCGTCGATCTCGATATGCCAGCGCCCGAGCTCCGCCGCGACCCGGCGCGCGAGCCGCCGGTCGGTGGTCACCAGGGCTGCGGTCCGGCCTTCGGTCTCGAGCGATCGGCGCAAGGCAAGCGCGATCACGCCCGCCTCCTCGGCCTCGCCCGGGCAGTCGACCCGCTGCAACCCTTCGATCGCCTCGGCCGGGATCGCGGTTACCTCCTGCCAGGCGTCGGTTGTCGCCGCCGGGCGGGTCGCCTGGTCGACCAGCGCCGCGCGGGCGGGCGGGCTGCCCACCTTGCCGTCTTCGAGGCCGGGCGACGACCAGTCGACGACGTCGCCCGGCGCGACCTCGAGCCGGGCCAGCAGCCGCAGCATACCGAATTGGGGATGGGTCTCCTCGGCCGACGCGGCCTCCCGGCTCGCCTCATCCATCCGGCGGTCGAGCCCGGGCAGCACGACCGCGCCGCCAGGCAGCTCGGCGACCATGGCGAGCAGGTCGGCGGTCGCCGGAACGCTGCCGGTCGAGCCGGCGGCGACGATGCGGCGGTTCGGCGGGGCCGCGCGCCAAGCCTTGGCTTGGGCCTCGAGCAGCCGATTGCGCCGATCGGCGGGATCGAGGCAGTCCTGCTCGGCGAGCACGTCGGGCCAGTGCTCGGTGACGATTCGCAGGAATTCCAGCGTCTCTTGCCAGTGGCTGGCATAGCGCTCGGGCACCAGATCGCCGAGTGCGTCGAACGACAGCTGTTCGGTCTGCACCCGGTCGATCAGCCGCGCGAGTTCGGCCGCGAGCCGCACCGCCTGGTCGGCCGGCATATCCTCGCCGCCGGCTTCCGCCCGCTTGAGGATCAGTTGCGCCAACAGCAGGTTGCGGCGCAGCTCGGGGATCGCCGGCGGCAGGTCGATGTCGTCGAGACCCGGCGCCTCGCCCAGCACCAGTTCGTCCTCGTCGACCTCGCCGAGCGGCCGCATCGTCGGCAGCAGCAGGGCCCGCGGCCCGGCGACCCGCAGGAACGCCTCGCGCAGCGCCCGGCAGGCGCGCCGGGTCGGCAGCAGCACGATCGCATCGGCGAGGCCCAGGGGATCGTCCGCGAACTCGTGCAACAGTCCGTCGGCAAGCGCGTCGACGAACGGCAGTCCGGGCCGGATGGTGTAGATCGGCATTATCGGCTGTGCACTTCGACGTAACGCAGGGCCAATGCGGATTCGGTCCGCGCCAGGTCCCCCGGCGAGCCGACGTGGAACCAGTCGCCATCGTGGACCATGCCGTAGAGCCGGCCCGCTTCCTCGGCCCGGTCAAAGAGCAGGTTGAGCGAGTAGGGCCCCTCCGGCGCATCCTTGAACAGACGCGGATGCAGGATTTGCACCCCGGCGAAGAGATAGGGCGCCACTTGGTATTCCCGGCGCCTTCGGGCGGCGCCGTCGGGCGCCAGGAAATAGTCGCCGACACCGCGATAGCCGGTGGCGTAGACGGTCGGCTGGAACAGCAGCAGCGCGTCCATGCGGCGGCCGTTCCAGATCTCGGCAAGACGGTCGAGCGTCGGCGACGGCCCGTCGATCCACACCGCGTCGCTGTTGACCGCGAAGAAGGCGCGCTTGCCGAGATGCGCGAGCACGTTGGCGACGCCGCCGCCGGTGTCGAGCAGGTCTGGCTCGTGCGATATGACAACGTCCTCTTTTCCGTCGAGGTGGGCTTCGATCATCTCCGCCAGGTAGTGGGTGTTGACCACCGTCCGGCCGATCCCCGCGATGGCCAAATGGTCGAGCGCGCGATCGAGCAGGGTACGGCCGTAGAGCTCGATCAACGGCTTCGGCAGGTCCTCGGTCAGCGGGCGCATGCGCAGCCCAAGGCCGGCGGCGAGCACCATGGCGCGGGTGATCTTGGTCACGCGGCAACTCCCGGCGCCGGCGCCCGCCGATCCTCTGGTGGAACTTCCCGGGCGAACCAGGCCTCGAGCCGGGCCAGGGCCGGATGCGCCAGACCGCCCTCGAGCCAGCGCCAGACCCGGGGGATGTGCTCGAGGTAGACCGGCTTGCCGTCGCGCCGGTCGAGCCGGGTGAAGATGCCAAGGATCTTGGCGCTGCGTTGGGCGCCGAGCACTGCATAGGAGGCCGCGAAGGCTTGCCCGTCGAGCTCCGGGAAAGCGGCGAGATAGCGCCCGAGCAGGTCCCGGGCGAGGTCGGCCGGCACGTCGCGGCGCGCGTCTTCCAGCAACGAGACCAGGTCGTAGGTCACCGGACCGATCACCGCGTCCTGGAAGTCGAGCAGGCCGCAGGCGGCGACCCCGGGCCGGTCGGGCAGCCACATCAGGTTGTCGACGTGGTAGTCGCGCAGCACCAGGGTCGACGGCATCGCGCGCGCCGTGGCGAAACTTTCGCGCCACAGCTCGAGGTATTCGGCGCGGACATCCCCCGGCGTCCCGTCGCCGCGCAGCGCCGGCAGGTACCAGTCGACCAGCAGCGCCGCTTCCTCGAGCAACCGTTCGTCGTCGTAGGGCGGCAAGGCGCCATCGTCCCGATAGTTTTGGTGCAGCGCGATCAGCAAGTCGAGCGCCGAGCCATAAAGCGCCGCCTCGTCGCCGCCGGCCCCAAGCACCGCCGTATAGGTATCGTCGCCGAAATCCTCGAGCAGCAGCAGCCCTGCCGCCTCGTCGCGGGCAAGAATGTTCGGCGCGCTAAGGCCGAGCCCGATCAGCCGCTCGGCGACGCGGGCGAAGGCCCGAACGTCCTCTTGCGGCGGCGGCGCATCCATCAGCACCATGGTCGCGTCGTCGTTGGCCAGCCGCTCGTAGCGCCGGAATGAGGCGTCGCCCGCTAACGGGCTTCGTAGCGCACCACCCCAGCCGGCGGCATCGAGGAACGCCCCGATCGCATGGGCCCGTTCAGCCGTCATCGAACAATCCCTCGAGTCTTCGGCGCCATTCCCGACCGCCCATGACGGTCACCCGCCGGGCCGTCTCGTCGTCGCCATACTCGAACCTGAGCGCGAGCCGCCGCGGCGGCAGGTCGCGGCCCAGCCGCTCGGGCCATTCGATCAGGGTCAGGGCCGACCCCCAGGCTTCTTCGAGACCGAGCTCGACCGCGTCTTCCGGCCGCTCGATCCGGTAGAGATCGCAATGCCAGACCGTCATGCCATCCGTCTCGTAGGTCTGGACCAGGGTGAAGGTGGGACTCGGCACTTCCTCTCGGCTATCGCCGAGGGTGCGGATCAATGCCCGCGCGAAGGTCGTCTTGCCGGTGCCGAGCTCGCCCTCGAGCCCGATCACGTCGCCGGCCCGCAACAGGGGCGCCAGATTGGCGGCGAGGTCCGCCGTCGCCGCCGGCGAGGCGAGCGTCGCTTCGAACAACAGTTCATCGGAAGCCGTAGAAGTCTCCATGGCGTTCGGCTGAATTCGGCGGAAATTACGCCGCTCCCCGATCCTTGGCGGCAACCTCGCCGACCGGTCCGCCGACCGGCAGGCGGCAGACCGCGTGGGCGCCCGGTTGATCCGGCTGGGCTTTGAGATTGACCTCGCCGCCGTGCAATTCGATCAGGCTCCGCGTCAATGCGAGACCGAGACCGGTATCCGATCGCCGGATGAAGCGATCGTTTCCCCCCGGCACCAGAAATTGGAGCCCGGCGGCCTCCGGTTCATCGTCGGCCGGATCGCCGACGGTGACCAGGATATCCTTCTTCACGCGCCGCGCGGAGAGCGCCACGGGCCGGCCGCCGGGCGCCTCGGAGGTGACATTGTAGACCAGATTGACCAGCGCCTGGCGGAGCCGCGCGCCGTCCGCGACAATCTCGCCGATGTCGTCCGGACAGTCGATCTCGATCGGTGCGTGCTCGCCCTCCAACCGTTCGCGTGTCAGGTCGCCGACCGCCTCGAGAACCTCGCCGACATCGACCGCGCTCAGGTCGAGCGCCATGTAGCCGGCATCGATGGTCGCGAGGTCGAGGATATCGTCGATCAGCGCCATGAGCTGCTTCGAGGCGTTGGTGATGCTGGCGAGATATTCGCGCTGGCGGTCGTTGAGCGGCCCGAAATGCGTGTCGCCCAGGATTTCCGAGAAACCGGCGATCGCGTTCAGGGGCGTGCGCAGTTCGTAGCTGACGTTGGAGATGAACTCGGTCTTCACCCGGTCGGCGGTTTCCAGCGCGAACGCGCGTTCCTCGAGCGCGCGCTGGACACGCACGCTGTCGGTGACGTCTATGTAGCTGAGAAAGCACCCACCGTCCGGCAGCGCCACACAGGCATAGTCGAGGACCGAGCCGTCGATCCGCTCGAGACGGCCGGCATGCGCCTGTGGTTCGGTGACGCGCACGATCAATCGCTGCTTCAGCGCCGGCCAATCCGCGGCTTCCGGGAACAGGCCGCTGGTCCGCTCCAGAATATCCGCGATGTGGGGCTCGCCGTCGAGGAACGTATCGTCCAGGCCCCACATCGAGATCAGGATCGGATTCCACAACCGCAAACGCCCGTCGCCGCCAAACACCGCGACCCCTTCATAGAGGTTATTCAGGCTTTCCTGCTGGACCTCGATCAGGGTGTTGTAGGACCGCTCGAGCGACAGGCGGTCGGTCACGTCCTCGAAAATGTACATCAGGCCACCCATCGGGTGCGGCGTCACCAACCGGCGGAGCGTGCGGCCATCCGGCGTGTGGAGGAGTCGCTCGGCGGTCTCGATCAACGAGGTGAATAGGCCTTCCTGTTCCCGCTTGAAGGCGGGAAAGTCGACGTATTCCGGCAAGACCCGGCGTTCGCGCAGGTATTCCATCAATTCGCCGATCATGGGCTCGCCCCTGAGCGGTTCGGCTTCGACCCGCCACAGTGTCAGGAACGCGGTATTGAAGAATTTCAGCCGCCGGTCCGGTCCGAAGATCGCGATCGCCGTCGCCAGGCTCTCCAGCACGTCGGCATGGGCGGCGATGTGCTGGGCGAGCTCCGACTGCACCTCTTCCAATGCGGTGACGTCGACCGCGTAGCCGGTGACGTCTTCGCCTTGCGGCGTCTCGGTGAATTCGAGCAAACGGCGGGTGCCGCCGGACACCACATAGTGGCTCTTCGACTGCGGCATGTTCGTCCTCAGCGCGCGGTCGGCGAGGTCCTTGCCGTCCTCGTCGATCGCCCCGGCGCCGAGTTCGCTGCCCTCGCGGAGAACCGTTTCGCGATCGCTGTCGAGCGCCCTCGAATAGGCTCGGTTGAAGCCTTCGAGGCCGAGGCCACGGCCGCGCCACCAGACCGGCAGCGGCAGGTCATCGAGGATCGCGCGCAGCCGTTCGGCCTCTTTTGCCTTGGTTCGAAATGCCGCCCGCGCGCGCCACAGCAGAACGGCCAGAACGACGATGACGATGGCCGCCGCAAGCGCGACTATGAGTCCTTCCCGCGTCACGGGCGGAGTCTAGAGCGGTCGCGGCAGGGCGTCGAGTCGCGGAACCGTGGTTCAGTAGCGGTAGTAGTCGGGCTTGAACGGTCCCGCCTGTTCGATGCCGATGTACTCGGCCTGCTCCGGCGTCAGCGTCGAGAGATTGACACCGAGCTTGCCGAGATGGAGTGCGGCGACCTTCTCGTCGAGGTGCTTCGGCAGGACGTAAACCTGTTTCTCGTAATTGTCGGCATTGTTCCACAGCTCGATCTGGGCCAGCACCTGGTTGGTGAACGAGGCACTCATCACGAAGCTCGGATGGCCGGTAGCGCAGCCGAGGTTCACCAGCCGGCCCTCGGCCAACAGGATGATCCGCTTGCCATCGGGGAACTCGACCTCGTCGACCTGCGGCTTGACGTTGTGCCACTTCAGATTCCTGAGGTCGGAGACCTGAATTTCCGAATCGAAGTGGCCGATATTGCAGACGATCGCGCGGTCCTTCATCTCGCGCATGTGGTCCAGCGTAATGACGTCGATATTGCCGGTGCAGGTGACGAAGACGTCGCCCAGCGGTGCTGCTTCTTCCATGGTGACGACCTGATAGCCCTCCATCGATGCCTGCAGGGCGCAGATCGGATCGATCTCGGTGACCATGACCCTCGCACCCTGGCCCCTGAGCGAGGCCGCCGAGCCCTTGCCGACGTCGCCGTAGCCGCAGACCACGGCGACCTTGCCGGCGAGCATGACGTCGGTCGCCCGCTTGATGCCGTCGACCAAACTCTCGCGGCAGCCATAGAGGTTATCGAACTTGGACTTGGTGACAGAATCGTTGACGTTGAAGGCGGGAACGCGGAGGCGGTTTTCCTTGGCCATTTCGTAAAGCCGGTGCACGCCGGTCGTGGTTTCCTCGGACAGGCCGCGCACGTCGTCGAGCAGGCCGTCGAACTTGTCGTGCATCACGGCCGTGAGGTCGCCGCCGTCGTCGAGCAGCATGTTCGGCCGCCAGCCGTCCGGGCCCTCGATGGTCTGATCGATGCACCACCAGAACTCCTCGTCGCTCTCTTCCTTCCAGGCGAAGACCGGGATGCCGTTGGCGGCGACCGCCGCGGCGGCATGGTCCTGGGTCGAGAAGATGTTGCACGACGACCAGCGCACCGTGGCGCCCAGTGCCACCAGGGTGTCGATCAGCACCGCGGTCTGGATCGTCATGTGGAGGCAGCCGGCGATCCTGGCCCCCTCGAGCGGCTTCGACTTGCCGTATTCCTCGCGCAGCGCCATCAGGCCGGGCATTTCGGTCTCGGCGATCGCGACCTCCTTGTGACCCCATTCGGCGAGGCTTATGTCGGCGACCTTGCAATCGTTTGCAGCATTCATTTCCTAAGTCTCCCGGCCTTACGATTTCCGGCGGCGCCGTGGGGGACACCGATCTGGTGGGCGGGTATAGCAGCGCCGTCGATGGGCGACAAGCTTGACCGAGCGTTGCGGGCGACGCGGTCAGGCGAAGGTATTGAAGTCGTCGAGCAGCACCGCGATGCGCCTGGAATCGGCCTGATCCATGATCATCTGCGCGCGCTGGGTCGCGGCCATCAGGTCGATCTGACGGACCCGCTGCTTGACCCTGGGCAGGTTCGCCGCCGCCATCGACAGCTCGCGCACGCCGAGTCCTAGAAGCAGCGCCGTGTACCGCGGGTCGCCGGCCATCTCGCCGCATACGCTGATCGGAATGCGGGCCCTGAACGCCGCCTCGGCGGAGAACTGGATAAGCCGCAGGACCGCGGGATGCAACGGGTTGAAGAGGTGGGCCACCTGCTCGTCGGCACGGTCGATCGCGAGCGTGTACATGGTGAGGTCGTTGGTGCCGATGGCGAAGAAATCGGCGACCCGGCCAATCGCGTCGGCGGCGAGTGCGGCACCCGGCACCTCGATCATAACGCCGATCGGCGGGACCTGCTTGGCGAGTCGCGCCCGGCGGCGCTTGAGCCGGCGGACGACCTTGGCGACCACGTCGCGGACCTGGCGGACCTCGCCGACGGTCGAGATCATCGGCAGCAGAATCCGCACCGGCCCGTGCGCCCCGGCGCGCAGGATCGCCGCGATCTGGGTCTCAAGGAGGCGCTGCTGCTTGAGCGAGAGCCTGATCGCGCGCAAGCCGAGCGCCGGGTTGACCGCGTCGGCAATGTGGTCGCCGAGCGAATAGGCCAGTTTCTCGCCGCCGACGTCGAGGGTGCGGATCGTAACCGGCCGCCCGCCCATGCCTTCGACCAGGCCGCGCATGGACTCGTACTGCTCGTTCTCGTCGGGCGGCGTCTCCCGGTTCATGAACATGAATTCGGTGCGCAACAGGCCGATCCCCTCGGCCCCGGCATTGACCGCCAACTCGATCTCGCGCGGCAACTCCAGATTGGCGTGCAGCTCGATATGGGTCTCGTCGCGGGTGACGGCGGGCAGATCGCGCAGTTCGCCGAGCCGCTGGCGTTCGCGTTCGAGCGAATTCTGCCGCTCCTTGTAGCGCCGCAGCATCGGGGCGTCGGGATTGACCACGACCCGTCCGATCAAGCCGTCGACGATCACCATGTCGCCGCTCGAGACGCTGCGCGTGAGATCCGGGACGCCGAGCACCGCCGGCAACTCGAGCGAGCGCGCCATGATCCCGGTATGGCCTTCCGCACCACCCATTACCGTGGCGAAACCGGCGATCATCTTCGGGTCCATCAATGCGGTGTCGGCCGGGGTGACCTCGTCGGCCACGATCACCGCGCCTTCGGGCAGCCTTTGGAAGGCCTGATAGGGCGTCTCGGTCAGGTTGCGGATCAGCCGCGCGCCGACCTCGCGAACGTCCTGGGCGCGGGCCGCCATATAGGCGTCCGGCAGCTCCGCGAAACCGCGGGCGATCTCGGAGATTTCCGCCTGGACCGCGGCCTCGGCGTTGATCCGGCCGTCGGCGATCCGCTCCTCGACGCCACGCACCAGGCGCGAGCCGGTCAGCATCTGCAGGTGGGCCTCCAAGAGATAGCCGAGGTCCTCTGCGACCGCCGGCGGCATGCCCTTGGTCTTGCCCTTCAGGCGCTCGATCTGGCTCCGTGAGCCCTCGATCGCGGCCTTGAATCGCGCCTTCTCGTCGGCGACTTCGGCCTTTGTTACGCGGTATTCGGGTACGTTGAGTGCGCCGCTCTCGACCACATGCGCCGGTCCAATGGCGATGCCGGGCGCCACGCCGACGCCGTCGAGCACGAGCTGACGTTCCTTGCTTTTCGATTCAGACTTCATCGAACCCGTTCTCGACCAGAGCGACCAGCGCCGCCAGCGCCGTCTCCGCATCCGCGCCTTCGGCAACCAGCGAAATCGTGGCGCCGCGCGCCGCCGCCAGCATCATCAACCCCATGATCGAGCTTCCACATACTTCCGCGCTACCCATGCGCACCGAGATCTTGGCGTCGAACCTGGTCGCGATCTTGACGAACTTGGCCGCGGCCCGGGCGTGCAACCCGCGTTCGTTGGCGATCGTGACATCGCGGCTGACGCTCACTCTTGCCCCGCGCGATCGGCCAGAAGACTGGAGGCGACGTTGATGTATTTGCGGCCCGCCTCCTGGGCGCTGGCCACCGCATCGGACAGCGATTCGGTCTCACGCGCCGTCGCCAGCTTGATCAGCATCGGCAGGTTGACCCCGGCGACGACCTCGACCTCGGCCTGCTCCATGATCGAAATCGCCAGGTTCGACGGCGTGCCGCCGAACATGTCGGTCAGGACGACGACGCCGGTGCCGCCGTCGACCTCGGCGGTGGCCTTCAGAATATCCTCGCGCCGGCTTTCGATATCGTCCTCGGGTCCGATACAGACCGCCGCGATCTGTTCCTGGGGTCCGACGATATGGACCAGCGCATTGACGAATTCCTCGGCCAATCGGCCGTGCGTAACCAGTACCATTCCAATCATATCAGCAACCCCCAGAGCATATTTCGATCATATCGAAACATGCTCTAAACCATATCCTGACCGGCGCCGCCTTCGATATCCCGGTGATGCAGATGAACCGTCCAACCGGACTTGCCGAGCCATGTCGCGAGACGGTTGCCGACGAAGACCGAGCGATGCCGTCCTCCGGTACAACCGACCGTGATCGTCAGGTAGCTCTTGCCCTCGCGTTGATAGCGCGGCAGCAGCAGCTCGAGCAACGCCGTCATGCGATCCATGAACGCATCGAAATCCGGATCGGCGGCGATCGCCGCCTCTACCGGCTCGTCCTCGCCGGTCATCGGACGCAAGTCCGGATCGTAATGCGGGTTGGTAAGGAAGCGCACGTCGAACACCAGGTCGGCCTCGCGCGGCACGCCGCGGCGGTACGAGAACGAGGTCACGAACAAGCCCATCCCGGGCGCCCGGTCGACGGCAAACCGTTCCGCCAGGTGCTCCTTCAGGTCCCACGGCGTCTTGTTGGAGGTATCGATCACCAGGTCGGCGCGGTCGCGCAGTCGCTCCATGAGGCGGCGCTCGAGCTTGACCACGTCGGGAACCGGCCCCTCGGCGTCAAGTGGGTTGCCGCGCCTGGTCTCGGTATAGCGCCGGACCAGGACGTCGTCCTCGCAATCGAGAAACAGGGTCTGGACGTCGATGTCGGGGCTGTCGGTCAGACGGTCGAGTTCTTCCAGGAACGGTTCGACCGCGAAATCGCGGGTCCGGATATCGACCCCGATCGCGAGCGGACCGCTCTCGGCCTCGGCCCGGCCCCGGACCAGTCCTGGCAGCAGCGACAGCGGCAAATTGTCGACCGCCTCGAAGCCCATGTCCTCGAGCGCCTTCAACGCCGTCGTACGCCCGGCGCCCGACATCCCGGTGACCAGGACGATCCGGTCGGTCGCGGCGGTTCGGTTGTCCTCGGGCACGTCCATGATCCTTTCGCCAACCGCCTTCACCGCTCTATATCGTCAGGCCCGAGCCCGACCGCAAGGCGCACCTTTGCCGGGGCCGAGGCCTCGAACGGCGCCAGGTGAATTCGCGGGATCGCCACGCCCAAGAGGTCGATCGAAGCCGGTGCCGGCAGGCGTTCGACCGCATCCGCCGCGACCAGGTCGACGACCAGTCCGAGCGGAGCGGCGCCAATCGACGGCCGGCGCACGATCCCCACGCCCCGGACCTCGAGCCGGCCGACGATCGGGCTCGGCGCGCCGACGACGACGTGTCCGCTTTCGAGCCCCAGTTGCGTCCGGTCGTCGGACACCAATACGGCCCCGTCATCGATCAGCCGCAACGCCAGATCCGACTTGCCGCTGCCCGAGGGACCGCGCAGCAGCACGCCCTTTCCGTCGATCGCGACGGTGGTGGCGTGGACAGTTTCCATGGGGCCCGAGCGTGCTGCCGAACGCGGGAAGAGTCAATTGCGGGACGGGTAAACCCTGGTTGCAGCGATATTCCCACTCAAAATCGTCATCTCGGACGGGCCCCCGCCTTGGCGAGGATAGGCTCCAACGGCAATCCATGCCGCAACGGTGGGGGCGTCCGGGTCTCCCAGGCATGGATTCCGGGTTCGCGCGCGGCGCGCCCCGGAATGACAATTAGTCAAGGTCTACGCCACCATCCTCCGTTCGTCATTCCCGGGACAAGCGGGAATCCATGCCTGAGCGCATGCCATCGGCAAATTGCCGCTGTGTCATCCTCTGGAAATTCCGGGGACACGATGGTGATGATAATTGCCAACCGGTAACAATCCGCCGGATCGTGTCCCCGGAATTTCAGACCGCCGGCAGGCGGACGACGAAGCGCGCGCCCTTCACGTCGCCGGCGGAATCGTAGCGGTTCTCGACGTAGATCGTGCCGCCATGAGCCTCGACGATCTGCTTGGAGATCGCGAGTCCGAGCCCCGAATGGGTGCCGAACTTCTCGCCCTCGGGGCGCTCGCTGTAGAATCTGTCGAAGACCGCTTCGAGCTTGCCTTCCGGGATGCCGGGGCCGTCGTCCTCGACGGTCACCTGCACGACGACGTCCTGGCGCGAGGCATGCAGCGCGATTTCGCCGCCGGGCGGGCTGAAGCCCGCCGCGTTGGCCATAAGATTGCGGAATACCTGGACCAGCCGGTCGGCCATGCCGGTGACCTGGAGATCGCCATCGCCGGCGATCTCGATCGTGACTTTGGGCGTCGGTCCCCCGGTGACGGCGGTCTCGTGCATCTGGGTCAGGGTTCGCAGCATGCCGCCGATGTCGACGGCCTCGGTCTCGGCGCGGCTCAGCTCGGCGTCGAGGCGCGAGGCGTCGGAAATGTCGGTGATCAGCCGGTCGAGCCGCTGCACGTCCTCCTTGATGATCGCCATGAGTTGTTGTTGCTGCGCCGGATCGTCGATCCGGGCGACGGTCTCGACGGCGGAGCGCAGCGAGGTCAGCGGGTTCTTGATCTCGTGGCTGACATCGGCGGCGAAGCGCTCGATCGCGTCTAGGTGCGTGTGCAGGGCGTCGGTCATGTCGCGCAACGCGGCCGACAGGTCGCCGATCTCGTCGCGCCGCTTGGTGAAGTCGGGGATTTGTTGGGTCCCGCGCCCGATACCGCGCCGCACCCGCTCGGCCGCCGCCGCGAGCCGCAGCACCGGGCGGGCGATCGTGCCCGAGAGGTAGAACGACAACAGCACCATGACGACGAGGGCGCCGGCGAACAATTGGACGATCGTGAGCCGCACGTCGCGCAACGATTCCTCGATCGCCGCGCTGTCCTTGGAAACCATCAGCGCGCCGACGATCTGGCGGTAGCGTTGCACCGGCACGGCGACCGAGAGGATCAGCTGACCCTCGTCGACCGACCTGACGACGCCCAGAACGTCGCCCTCGAGCGCCCGGACGACCTCGACATAATCCTGGGCGCTTTGTTCGGCGCCTTCGGTGTAGGGATCGGGCAACTCGCTGCGCGGCACCCAGTTGGTCAACCGCTCGATGAAATCGAGCAGCGGATCGACGACCCAGTTCGAGTCGCGGGGTGCGGGCAGTTCTTCGATCTGGACGACCCGGCGGGTGCCCATCAGGAACCGGCTGTCGGCGACGAGCTGGCCCGAGGGCAGGAAAAGACGCGAGCGAATGCGGCTCGGCGCGCTGAGCCGCCAGACGATGTGCCGCGCGGTGCCGACGCCGATCAACTGGCCGCCCGACGGGGTGATCTCGACCGCCGCCTCGCCAAGCGCCCCGGCGATGATCTCGCCATGCGAGCGCAGCGCCTGAAGTTCGGCTTCGATCAGGCTGTCGCGGTAGGGGCCGAGGTAGAGCAGCCCGAGGACCGGTATGGCCAAGACCACGACGTTGATGGCGAGGATTCGCCCGGTCAGCGGCGATATCAGGTGCCGCTTTCTTTTGGTCGGCGGCGGTGCGCCGACGTCACGCTCTACCGGTTCGGTCACGACTCGCGATAGCGATAGCCCACACCATAGAGGGTTTCGATGTGCGCGAAGTTCTCGTCGATTAGCCGGAACTTGGCCCGCAGCCGCTTGATATGGCTGTCGATCGTGCGATCGTCGACATAGATGCTCTCGCCATAGGCCGCGTCCATCAGTTGGTCGCGGTTCTTGACGTGCCCCGGCCGCTGGGCGAGCGCCTTCAAAAGCAGGAACTCCGTCACGGTGAGCAGCACTTCCTCGCCGCCCCAGGTGCAGAGATGGCGTTCCGGGTCGAGCACCAGGTCGCCCCGCACCAGCATCGACTCGTCGACGGCCTCGGCCTCGCCCAACTCCGAGCGCCGCAACAGGGTGCGGATGCGCTCGATCAGCAGGCGCTGCGAGAACGGCTTCTTGATGTAATCGTCCGCCCCCATGCGCAGACCGAGAACCTCGTCGACCTCGTCGTCCTTGGACGTCAGAAAAATCACCGGAAGCCGGCTCGACTTGCGCAGCTTCTGCAGCAACTCCATGCCGTCCATGCGCGGCATCTTGA
>JASLSL010000028.1 GCA_030743445.1 Alphaproteobacteria bacterium | reverse complement strand
GGTCGGGTTGACCGGCACCGAGGCCCAGGTGCGCGCCGTCGCCAAGGCCTATCGTATCCACCGCTCCAAGGTCATCACCGGAGACGCCAAGGCCCCCGGGACCGCAAGGGCCGACGACTACCTCGTCAACCACAGCTCGATCACCTACCTGATGGGACCCGAGGGCGAGTTCACCACCCTCTTCCCGCACGACACCAAGGCCGACCGGATGGCCAAGGTGCTGGCGAAGTATTTGGCGAAATCGGGAAGCTAGTTCGTTTAATTTCAATGACTTATAAAATGGGGACAGTCCCCATTTATTAGCCGAACAGCACCAGCACGACGATGCCGAGGACGACCAGCGCCATGCCGACCAGCTCCTTCGAGCTCGACTCCTCCTTGAAGAACCAGAACGACGCGGCGAGCGTGAACACGAACTCGACCTGCGCCAACGCCTTGACGTAGGACGCGTTCTGCAGCGCGAAGGCGGTCGCCCAGGCGGTCGAGCCCATCATGCTGGTGATCCCGACCAGGACGCAGACCTTCCAGTTGCGCGCGATGACCAGGAACTGCCGCGGTTTGGTGACCAGCAGGTAGATGAACATCGCCACCGTCTGCATGATCAGCATGACCGAGAGCGTCACCGCCGCGGTAAACAGGAAATTCTCGACCCCGAGGATCAAATTGCCCTTGCGGATCGACAGCGACGCAACGGCGAAGCAGGCGCCGGAGAGAATGCCGATCCACGCCGCCTTGTCGCGCAGCAGCGCCAACAGTTGCCGTCCGCCGACCCCGGTCTTGGCGATGGTGATCAGCACCACGCCGACGACGCTGATGAAGACGCCGACCCAGCCGAACAGCACGATCGCCTCGCCGAAGAAGGCGGCGCCGATCATCGCGGTGAGGAACGCCTCGGTCCGCGCATAGGTCGTCCCGACCGCGAAGTTGCGCAGGCCGAACAGATAGATCAGCAATGCCGTTGCTACGACCTGCGCGAGGCCGGCGAGCGCCACGATGGCATAGAAGTTCCCCGGCAGCGGCGGAATGTCGACCTGGAAATAGGCCTTGAGGCCAAAAAGATAGGCCAGCACGAAGGGCAGCCCGAAGAGGAAGCGCACGAAGGTCGTCGAGATCGTCGTCAGCTCCGTCGTCAGGTGCTTCTGTGCCGCGGTGCGGATCGCCTGCACGAACGAGGCGAACACGGTGATCGGGATCCAAAGCCAGGTCATGAATGCGCTCGCGGGCTCAGTTATGGGAAGCGGCGGCGCCCGCGGTATCGAGTGCGATCAGGGCGTCGGCGGCTTTCGCGCTCTCTCCCTCGCGAAGGACCATCAACGGATTGATATCGAGTTCGGTCAAGTCCTCGGCCGCCACCGCGAGCTCGGAGACTTTGCAGAGAACCTCGACCAGCGCCCCGATGTCTGCCTTCGGCCGGCCGCGCGCGCCGGCCAGGATCGGGTAGCTCTTCAACTCGCGCACCATCGCCTCGGCCGCCGCTTCCCCGATCGGCGCGATCCGCAACACCGCGTCGCGCAACACCTCGACCATCACGCCCCCGGTCCCGAGCAACACTACCGGGCCGAACACCGGGTCGCGCTTGATGCCGACGATCAGCTCGACCGCATGGGCGACCATCTCGTGCACGCCGACGCCCTCGATCCCGGCATCGGGCGCGTAGGCCGCCGCACTCCGGGTGACGCGCTCGAACGCCGAGCGGACCTCGTCGGCCGAGCCGAGCCCGAGGGCGACGCCGCCGGCCTCGGTCTTGTGCTGGATGTCCGGGGATTCGATCTTGAGCGCGACCGGATAGCCGATCGTCGCCGCCTCCTCGACCACCATCTCGGCCGAGGTCGCGACGGCGCTGCGGGTCACCGGGATACCGGCGGCCTCCAGCACCGCCTTCGCCGCGTGTTCCGAGAGCACCGGCCCGCCGCCCGCCGCCGCCGTCGCGTGCAGCAGTCCGGCGGCGGCCTCCGCCGCTTCGCCCGGGACCGGGATCGGCGCTTCGGCGCGGCCGAGCGACCGGCCGTGTTGCAGCAGCGCCGCCAGCACCCGAAGCGCCCTCAGCGCATCTCCATAGATCGGCACCCGCAGTTGGCGCAGCAGGTCGAGCCCCCTCGGGTCGCCCTGCCCCCAGCCGACGACCAGCGGCTTGCCGGCGTCGCGCGCGTTGGTCGCGAGCTGCGCCGCCAGTTCCTCGATGTTGAGCATCTGGACGCCGAAGAAGGCGAGCGCGCCGTCGATCCCGTCGTCGGCCAGGATGTGGCGGATATGGTCACCGACGCCGTCCGGATCGGTAAACGCCTGCAGCGTGATGTCGACCGGGTTCCGGGGCGAGCCGAACTCGGGCAGGTTGGCCTTGATCGCCGCACTGGTCTCGGGCGAAAGCTCGCCAAGCCGTAACCCGACCTCGCGGGTCTTGTCCGAGGTAAAGACCCCGATGCCGCCCGAATTGGTCAGGACCCCGACCCGGTCGCCCGGACCCTCGATCGGCTTTTCCGGGGCGGCGCCGAGGGCGAAGGCCTCGACCACGTCGAACAACTCCTCGATGGTGTCGACCTCGATGATGCCCCACTGCGCGAAGGCGGCCCGGTAGACGTCGTAGCTGCCGGTCATCGAGCCGGTATGCGAGGCCGCGGCCTTGGCGCCCTCCTCGGTTCGTCCGACCTTGATCAGGACGATCGGCTTGCCGTGCTCGCGGGCGATCTCGGCGGCGCGGCGCAGCTTGTCGCCATCCCTAGCGCCCTCGAGGTAGCCGGCCGCGACCCGGATCCTGGGATCGGTCACCATGTAGGCCAGCACGTCGGAGAAATCGAGCACCGCCTCGTTGCCGGTCGACACCAGATAACCGAGGCCGAGCCCGCGGGCCTGGCACTCGGCCGCCATCATCCCGCCGAACAGCCCGCTCTGGCTGACGAAGCCGAGCGCGCCGGGCGGCATGTCCTGCTTGCCGAGGGTCGAGGCGAAGTAGGCGCACATCCGGTCGTTGAAATTGGCGACCCCCTGGCAGTTGGGCCCGCAGACGATACTGCCGGCCTCGGCCGCCAGGGCCTTCAGCTCGGTCTCCATATCGGCCCCCTCGCCGCCCATCTCGGCGAACCCGCTGGTGTAGATGGTCATCGCCCGGATGCCGGCCTCGTGGCAGTCGGCGACCGCCTGGAGCACGCCCTTGGCCGGGACCGAGATCACCGCCATGTCGGCCGTCTCGGGTAGCGAGCCGACGTCCGGGTAGCAGGTCACGTCGTCGATCGCCTCGTGCCTCGGATTGACCGGGTAGATCGCGCCTTCGTAGCCATAGAACTTGAGGAACGGTAGCGGCCGGCCGCCGGGCCGGCGCACGTCCGGTGTCGCGCCGACGATGGCGACCGAACGCGGGTTCAATAGCGACTGGAGATCGGGTGGCGCGGACATGGGCGGGCCGGTTGGTTGGCGGAAGGGCATGCGAATACCACCCGGGCGACGGCTTGAACAGACCCGCGGATGTCGTAGCTTGTCGTCCCATGGCGAGAATCGTGCTAGTAATCCACCCCGTGTTGACGACCGCCACATCGCCGATCCTCCGCCGTTTCCGGCAGAACCGGCCGCTCCAGGGCATGACCCTCTTATACGGGTTGTTCTGGCTCTGGGCTGCGGCGGCGCCCTTGCACCGGGAAGACTGGTTTTTGGAAAACCTGCTGGTATTCATCGCGGTCGCGGCACTGGGCGCGACCTACAAGCGATATCCGCTGTCGGACCTTTCCTACCTGTTGGTCACCGTCTTCCTCGCCCTGCACACGCTCGGCTCGCACTACACCTATGCCGAGGTCCCGCTCGGCAGCTGGTTCGGCGACACCTTCGAGTTCGGCCGCAACCATTACGACCGGGTCGTGCATCTGGTGTTCGGGTTGCTGATCTCATACCCGATCTGGGAGTATTTCATCCGCCACAGCAATATCCGCGGCTTCTGGTGCTATTTCCTGCCCTTCGCGGTCGTGGTCGCTTCGTCGAACTTCTACGAATTCATCGAATGGTGCGTGGCGATGATTGTCGAGCCGGAGTCCGCGCTGAAGTTCCTCGGCACCCAGGGCGACGTGTTCGACGCTCAGAAGGATACCGGCCTCGCCATCATGGGGGCCTTGGTGACCCTGACGTTGACCGCGTATTTCGGCCGGCGGACGCCAACCCCCTCGCGCGATTAGGGACTAGGCTTCGGCGAGCGCCTGCTTGAAGAACTCCTCGTATTCCCGAGTGACCTCGGGACGCTCGAACAGCCGCTCGGCGGCGCCCCGTATCCGCGCCTCGATCTCGGCCCTGTAGGCCGGGTCCGTCCCCAGACGCACCGCGATATCGGTGTAGTCCTCGGCGCTTTCGGCGATGCAATCCGTGATTCCGACCTCGCGGTAATAGGCATGGCTGACCCGGCCGCACATCAACGGCGTGTTGGGCCAGGTGACGACCGCCTTGCCGGCGGCGAGCGATTCGACCGTCGTCATGCCGCCGGTGAAATGGATGGTGTCGAGCAACACCGTCGAGGCCGCGAGGAAGCCCGGGAAATCGCCCTGCAACAGCCGGCCGATGAAATGAATCCGCTCGGCGACGTCGGGGATCGTCTTGGCCCAGCGCCGGCGCAGGATGTCCGACCACCCCTTCATGCCTTCGAGGAACACGACCACGCCGTTCGGGTCCCGGCGCAGGATTTGGCCGAGGATATGGTCGAAATCCGGATGCACCTTAAAGAGCGATTGCACGCAGCCATAGACGTTGCGGCCCTCGGCGAACGGCATATCCGGCGGGTCGGCGGTCGCCGCCGCCGGCCGCAACAGGTAGGTCGGCGGGTGTTCGAAGCGGACCAGGGTCTCGCTATAACGCGTTTCCGCACCCTCGACCTCCAGGCCCTCGGAGGACACGAAATAATCGATCGCCGGGATGCCGGTCGTCACCGGGTGGCCCCAGCCGACGCACTGCACCGGCGCCAAGCGCGAGAATCCGAGGAAATAAGTGAACGCGCTCATGCCGATGTCGGGATAGAACAAGACGTCGAGCTCGGCTGAAGCGATCGCCTGCCTGGCGCCGGCGAGCGCCGTCGGCAACACCACGTAGGTGTCGCTGTTCAGCTCGACGAAGTTGGCGATCGGATCGTCGCGCCGGTCGGTCGAGAAGCTCCAGACCTCGAATTCCGCGCGGTTCAGTGTTGCGATGACGCCGCAGTAAAGCTTTCCGACAGTGTGGTTGGAAAGATGGGCCGAGACGAAACCGACGCGAACTCTACCGCCACCGCCGCCGGTCGACCTTGGCCCCGCGCCGCCCGCGACATGGGCCGCGGTATAGGTCAGGTCGGGACAGTTGCGGACATAGAACTCGGCGATCCGGCGCTGGCAATCGCTGCCGTCCCGGGCCTGATAGGCGGCGTAGAAGTTGCTTGCCCCGGTCGGCAAATCGTCCTCGGCGAAGGTCTCGGCCTCGTCTTCCAGCGCCGCCACCGCCGCCTCGTACTTCGCCCAGTGCGCCGCGGACACGTCCTGCCCCGGCGAAAGCGTCGGCAGGATCCATCCGGCGATCGCCGCCTGCAACGGTTTGGCCCACGGCTTCCCGGCGATTTCCGCCGCCAGATCGTCTACCTCGTCGAGGCGCCCGAGCAGGTGCAGACGATCACCCAAGTTAAGCGCCGCGCCGAAATCGTCCGGGTCGAGCGATCGGGCGGTGCGGAATTCCGCGAGCGCCTCCTCGGGCTGACGGTCGCGCCACAGAAGGAGACCCAGATTGCCGCGCAGCTTGTGATCCTCGGGCGCCAGCTCGACCGCGCGCCGCAGCGCCTCGATGGCGCGCTCGCGGTCGTCGACCCGTTCCAGGTAGAGCGAGAGGTTGTTGTGCGCGTCGACCAGATCGGGATCGAGCGACAGTGCCGCCTTGAAACACCTCGCCGCCTCGTCGTCGTCGCCGAGCGCCTGCAACGCCTTGCCGAGGGTATTGTGGAATTCGGCTTCGTCAGGATTGAGCAGCACCGCCTTGCGCAGCAACGGCACCGCGTCGCTGAACTTGCCTTGCTGGTAGGCGACCGATCCGCCGCCGAAGACGACGAAGGGATGGGTCGGGTCGCGCTCCCACAGCCGGTCGTAGAGATCGGCGGCTTCGTCGAGCTTGCCGTCCTGCTGCAGCGCCATCGCGCGGTCGAGCTCGACCTGGAAGTCCCGTTCTCCCGACATATTGCCCGTCCCGCTCATCCCCTCCCCGCCTAGACCGCGGCAAGAGCCGCTTCGAGGTCGGCGATCAGGTCGTCCGGATCCTCGATGCCGACCGAAAGCCGCAACAGATCGGGTGGCACCGGGCTATGAGCGCCCTCGACGCTGGCGCGATGCTCGACCAGACTCTCGACCCCGCCCAAGGACGTCGCCCGCTTGAACAGCTCGAGCCGGCCGGCGACCGCGAGCGCCGCCTCGGCACCGCCTTCGATGCGGATCGACAGCATGCCGCCGAACCCGCCTTGCATCTGCCGCTTGGCGACCTCGTGGCCGGGATCGCCGGCGAGCCCCGGGTAATGCACCGCAACCACCTTGTCGTGCGCCGCAAGCCGTTCCGCGATCGCGAGCGCCGATGCGCTGGCACGCGGCACCCGGAGGTAGAGTGTGCGCATCCCACGTTGCAGCAGCCAGGCCTCGATGGAGCCGAGGACGGCGCCCCCTTCGAGCCGGTGCCGGGCGATGTCCTGCCAGAACTCGTCCGTCTTGGCGGCGACCAGGGCGCCGCCGATCACGTCGCCGTGGCCGTTCAGGTACTTGCTGGCGGAATGCATGACGATGTCGGCACCGTGCTCGATCGGCCGGCACAAGACCGGGGTCGCGGCGGTGCTGTCGACCGCGAGGCGGGCGCCGGCGGCGTGCGCGACCTCGGCCGCCGCCGCGATGTCGACGATGGTCCAGAGCGGGTTGGCCGGCGTTTCGATCCAGACCAGTTTGGTCTCGCCGGGTCGGATGGCGCCGGCGATGGCCTCCGTATGGGCGGCGTCGACCAAGGTGACCTCGAGCCCGTTCGCCACGGCGGTCTGCGTGAGCCAGTTTCGCAATGCCCAGTACATCACCTCGGGCGCCACGACGTGGTCGCCAAGCGAAAGAGCCGCGAAGGCCGCGGTCGCCGCCGCCATGCCGGACGCGAAAAGTAGCGCCGCCGCCCCACCCTCGAGCTCGGCCAGCAGCGCTTCCGCCGGCCCGTAGGTCGGATTCTCGTCGCGCCCGTAGCCGTAGCCCGCGAGCAGCTCGTAATCGGGATCGCGCTCGAAGGTGGTCGATGGATGGATCGCCGGCACGACCCCGCCGGTCGCCGCATCGCCGTGGCCCATCGCCTGGGCCGCCAACGTCGCGGGGGAGGGTTTGCGAACCTCAGCCAACCGATCGCGGCTCCGTCCCCGCCCCGTCATGCCCGGGGAATT
>JASLSL010000027.1 GCA_030743445.1 Alphaproteobacteria bacterium | reverse complement strand
GCTACCCTGCGACACCAAAACATCCACCTGGCGCAGCTTCGTGACGATCTCTTCCGGCTTGTAGCGCTTCCTTGGCATATCGGTCCTCCTCGATGCCAGTTACATACATCAGGGTGGACCACTTCAATGGGGGTGGATCAGAGGGCCGCCGGAACTGACCTAGAGCGGCCGAACTGGTCCGGTCGCGCGCGGCGTGCTATACGGTGCCGGCGGATTGCTGGAGACGCGGAATTTGGCCAAAAAATCCAAGTTTTCCGTGGAACACACGGCGACTCAGGTGCTTGTCAAACGCCTGTTGCGCGACTATTTGCGCCATCACGTCGGCAAGATCGCCATCGCTTCGTTCTTCATGGTGACCGCCGCCGCCTGCACCGCCGCGCTGGCGAGCCTGATCGAGCCGGCGCTCAACGAAGTTATGGTCAAGGGCGACAGGGTCCTCCTTTGGGTGCTGCCATTGGCGTTCTTCGGCATCTCGGTGCTCAAGGGCTGCGCCAAGTACGTCCAGACCGTGATCATGCAAAGCGTCGGCCTGCGCCTGATTGTGGATATGCAGGACGACATGTTCGAGCGGGTGATCGGCGCGGATCTCGCGTTCATCCACCGGGACGCCACCGGCAAGCTGATGTCGCGTTTCACCAACGACGTGCAGTTCCTGCGCGAGGCGGTGGTCAAGACCTTCACCGGCATCGCCTCTGATGCGGTTCAGGTGGTGTTTCTGGTCGGGGTCATGGTGAACCTCAACTGGAAAATGGCCCTTGCCGCACTAATCGTTTTCCCGGCGAGCGTCTATCCGATCGTCTATATCGGCCGGCGGCTCAGGAAGATATCCACCAACACCCAGCAGACGATCGGCGGCGTGACGAGTTATCTCGACGACGTCTTCAAGGGGGCGCGGATCGTCAAGGCCTACGGCATGGAGCCGTACGAGCGGAAGCGCGCGAACAAGCAGTTCGAAACCGTGTTTCATTTCTTCCTCAAGGCCGGCAAGACCCGGGCCCGGACCTATCCCATTCTCGAATCCCTCGGCGGCATCGCGTTCGGAGGCATTCTGCTGTGGGGTGGCTATCAGGTCCTGCACGGCGAGACCAATGTCGGGCAGTTCATGGCGTTCTTCGCGGCCGCCATCTTCGCCTATCAGCCGATCCGCAGTCTCGCCAGCCTCAACGCCAGCCTGCAACTGGGCCTCGCCGCGGCCGACCGGATCTTCGACATGATCGACTACCGGCCGGCGATCGTCGACGCACCCGACGCGGCGGTCCTGGAAGCGCCGACCGGCGCTGTGCAATTGAGCGATGTGAGTTTCGCCTACGAGGCCGGCAAGAAGGCGCTCGACCATGTCACGATCGAGGCGCCGGCGGGCAATACGGTGGCGTTGGTCGGGCCGTCGGGGGCCGGCAAGTCGACGATCCTCAATCTCATTCCACGATTCTACGACGCCGACGGCGGTACGGTTATGATCGACGGGGTGAATGTCGGCGAGGTGACGCTGGAGTCCCTGCGCGCCGCGATCGCGCTGGTCAGCCAGGACGTGATGCTGTTCAACGATACGGTGCGCGCCAACATCGCCTACGGTCGAGCGCACGCGACGGACGAGGAGATCGTCGCTGCGGCCGAGGCGGCCGCGGCACACGACTTCATCATCGAACTGTCGGACGGTTACGACACAGTGGTCGGCGAGCGCGGTCTCAGGCTCTCGGGCGGGCAGCGCCAACGCCTTTCGATCGCCCGGGCGATGCTGAAGAACGCGCCGGTGCTATTGCTGGACGAGGCGACCTCGGCGCTCGATTCCGAGTCCGAGCGTCAGGTCCAGTCCGCCCTCGCGCGCTTGATGAAGGGCCGAACCACGATCGTTATCGCCCATCGTCTTTCCACGGTGGCCAAAGCCGACGTGATTTACGTCCTCGACAACGGTCGCGTGATCGAGAGCGGAACGCACGGCGAGCTTCTGGCCCGGGGCGGGCTTTACGCGCATCACTGCCGCATGCAGTTCGAGGACGGCGCCGTGCTGCAGCAGGCCGAGGCGTCTGTCGGAGCGTTGCAGGCTTGAGCCATGCCGCTAGTGAAGTCGATATTGCGCAACGCGGCGGTCCAGATCGTGTTGTCCTGGATCGCGGCGCAATATGTTCGCCTGGTCCACCTGACCGGAAGCTGGGAGATCATCGGCGAAGAGTATCCCGACAGGCTTTACGATGAAGGAAAGCCTTTCATCATCGCGTTCTGGCACGGCAGGCTGTTGATGACGGCCCATGCCTGGAAGCACGTCGACAAGGTGCATGTGTTGATCTCGGGCCATCGCGACGGGCGGTTGCTGTCCCGCATGCTGCAGCGGTTCGGGGCCAAGATCGTCTTCGGATCGACCAAGAAGGGCGGTGCCGCCGCCTTCGTCGGCCTGGTCCGTTTGTTGCGGCAGGGATCGATCGTCTGCATCACACCGGATGGCCCGCGGGGCCCGAGGATGCGGGTAAGCGACGGTGTCGTCTCGCTCGCCAAGGTCGGCCGAGTGCCGATCCTGCCGATGAGCTACTCGGCCTCCCGCCGGCGCCTGCTCTCGAGCTGGGACCGGTTCCTTTTCCCCCTGCCGTTCGGTCGCGGCGTCATCGTGTGGGGACCGCCGATCGCGGCGCCCGAAGACACCGACGAGGCGACGATAGAGGCGAAGCGCATCGAGGTCGAACGGGTCCTGACCGAGTTGACCAACCGCGCCGATGAAACCATGGGCTGGCCGTTCACCGAACCGGCGCCGGTCGGCGCAAGCGCGCGGTAGCGGCGCTATGGCGACGCTCGCCCTCTATCGCGGATTGACCGCAGTCGCGGCACCCTTCGTCGACTTTTATCTCAACCGGCGGCTGGCCCGCGGCAAGGAAGACCCGAACCGGCTGACCGAGCGCCGCGGCGTCGCGTCGCGCGAACGACCGGACGGTCCGCTCGTATGGCTGCACGCGGCGAGCGTCGGCGAGGCGCAGTCGGCGCTCGCCCTGATCCGGCGAATCCTGGAGTCGCACGCGGGACTCCACGTGCTGGTCACCACCGGCACGGTCACCTCGGCCGAGCTTTTGGCGGACCGTCTACCGCCACGTAGTTTTCATCAGTTCGTTCCCGTTGACCGCCTGGGCTGGGTACGCCGATTCCTCGACTACTGGCGGCCCGACCTGTCGCTTTGGATGGAATCGGATCTTTGGCCGAACCTGCTCAGCGAGACCGTCAATCGCGGCCTGCCGGCGGTCTTGGTGAACGGTCGGATGTCGTCCCGGTCCTACAATCGCTGGCAGCACGTGTCCGGATTCGCCCGCCGGTTGATCCGTGGGTTCTCGCTCTGCCTGGCGCAGACCGAGGAGCAGGCCGAACGTCTGCGCACGCTCGGTGCGGACCGAGTGAAATGCGTCGGCAACCTCAAGTTTTCCGCCGCTCCGTTGCCGGGCGGCGAGGACGATCTGCGGCCGCTTCGGGCCGCGATCGGCGACCGGCCGATATGGCTCGCCGCCAGCACCCATCCGGGCGAGGAGGCCATGGTGGCGGATGTCCACGATCGACTCGCCGCGAGATTTCCGGACCTGCTCACACTGATCGTACCGCGACATCCCTCGCGCGGCGCCGAGGTGATGCAATTTTTGTCGGCAAGCGGCCTCAAACCGTGCCGCCGCGAACTCGGGGAGTTGCCGGCGTCCGACTGCGACATTTATCTCGCCGATACCTTGGGCGAGCTTGGCCTGTTCTACCGCCTTGCCGACATCGCCTTCATCGGCGGCAGCACTGCCAACCACGGCGGCCACAATCCGCTCGAAGCGGCGCAGCTCGACTGCGCGGTCGTGCATGGACCCGACATGGCGAACTTCCAGTCGGTTGCGGACGAGCTGCACGCGGCGGGCGGCGCCATTCAGATCGGCGGCGCGGCGGCTTTGGCCGATGCGGTGGCGCGGCTGATGGACGACGGTGGCGCGCGCGAGGCGCAGATTTCCGCGGCCACGGCGGTGGCCGAGGCCAATCGTAGCGTCGTCTACAGGGTTCATGGCGAGCTGGCACCGTTCCTCGACGCGATCGGGCAAGGAAGCGGCGGTGAAGGCGCCTAGCTTCTGGCACCGGCCGAGCGGCCTCGCGCATCTGTTGGCGCCGTTCGGCGCGGTCTACGCGGCCGGCGGACGTTTGCGCCGGCGGGCGACGAGGCCGGCGCGGGTACTGATCCCGATCGTCTGCGTCGGCAATCTGGTCGCCGGGGGTGCGGGCAAGACACCGGTGGCGCGAGCCCTTCAAGCGTGGTTCGCCGAACATGGGCGCCAGGTTCATTTTCTAACCCGCGGCTACGGCGGCCGGACGGCGGGACCGCTCCTGGTCGAGCCGAAGCGCCACGGCGCGGCGGATGTCGGCGACGAACCGCTGCTCCTGGCCGAGAGCGCGCCGACCTGGGTCGCCCGGGACCGCGCCGGGGGTGCGGAGGCCGCGGCGATGGCCGGCGCGGACGTGGTCGTCATGGACGATGGGTTCCAGAACCCGACCCTCTACAAGGATTTGTCGCTGGTCGTGATCGACGGCGAGTACGGCTTCGGCAACGGCCTCGTCATTCCGGCGGGCCCGCTGCGCGAACCGGTGGCGGACGGTCTGAAGCGCGCCGACGCGGTGGTGCTGGTCGGCCCCGATGGCGCCGGCGTCGAGGCCGGTCTGCCGAGCGACCTCGCGGTGCTGCATGCCGAGCTGCGCCCGGTCGAGGACGATCATCCGCTGACCCGCCACGCGGTCGTCGCCTTCGCCGGGATCGGGCGGCCGGAGAAGTTCTTCTCGATGCTGCGCACAATGGGCTGCCGGATCATCTCGACCCACGCCTATCCCGATCACTATCCCTACCGCGAGAACGAGATCGGCCGGATCATCGAGGAAGCCCGCCACGCCAATGCCGTGCCGGTGACGACGGCAAAGGACGCGGCGCGCTTGCCCTCGGGCTTCGGCTCGGCGATCGAGGTCCTCGACGTCCGGCTCGAATGGCGCGACGAAGCGGCGCTCGAACGGGTTCTGGCGCCGGTGATGCGGCAGCGGGTCGGGCTGGATGGCTAAGCGCGGACCGATCGCACGGAGCTTCATGCGCTGGGTGATGTACCCGCTGCAGGCGGGGATCATCCTCGCCGCCTATTGGGTCGCCCGGGCGGTGCCGATCGAATGGGCCTCGGCGGCGGGCGGATATCTGTTTCGCACCATCGGCAGCCGCATGCGGGTCGACCGGACCGCGCGCAAGAACCTCGAGCGCGCCTTCCCCGAGAAATCGCCGGCGGAGATCGACCAGATCGTCCGCGGCATGTGGGACAATCTCGGGCGCGGGGCGGGCGAGTTCGCCCAACTCGACCGGATCGACACGCTCGATTCCGAAGGCCGGGTCGAGTTCACCGGCGTCGAGCACATCGAGCGGCTGCGCGACGACGGCGAGCCGGGACTCTTGTTCTCGGGCCATCTCGGAAATTGGGAGCTCGCC
Organism: Alphaproteobacteria bacterium; assembly: GCA_030743445.1. Lineage (GTDB taxonomy): Bacteria > Pseudomonadota > Alphaproteobacteria > UBA8366 > UBA8366 > JASLSL01. Next base: position 1,891 of record JASLSL010000027.1, on the reverse strand, counting down.
GGCCTCGCCTCGGCCCAACTCGGCCTGCCGCTCGGGCAGATCTACCGCAAGGCCGACAATCCCTACATGAACAAGCTGTTCTTCAAGATGCGCAACTGCATTGGCGGCGAGCTTATGCCGAAGGGCCGCGAGGGCGCCGGCCTCGCGGTGCGTCACATGCGGGACGGCGGTCACCTCGCCCTCTTGATCGACCAGAAGATGAACGAAGGCATCCCGGTACCGTTCTTCGGCCGCGACGCCTGGACCGCGAAGGCGCCGGCCGACCTGGCGCTCAAGTTCAAGGCGCCGGTGGTGCCGGTCCGGATCGTGCGGCTGCCGGGCGTGCGCTTCCGCATCGTCATCTACCCGCCGATGGATCTGCCCGATACCGGCGACCGCGAGGCCGACGTACGGACCCTGCTGATCGAGATGACCGCGCTGATCGAAGGCTGGATCCACGACAACCCGGAACAATGGTTCTGGATCCACCGACGCTGGCCCAACGAGTGAAAATTCCTACCTCCCGGATTCTGGTGGCAAGAAATTGTTCCTGAAACGGGAAATGTCCGCTTAGGGTCAGGAGCGGACATAAATGCCCAAACGAAATTTATCCGCCGCATAGCTAAACCGAGTGTGCCCCGTATACGGTCGCGGGGAAAAATTCCGGTGATCGGCCATGCCGGTTGACTCGGAAGGTCGAGGAGTTCGGAATCTTGACTTCAAGACTACGCTGGCAAAACCAGCGAAGGGCAAGGTTGAGTTCGACCTTCTGGCGAAGGCGGCGCTCGGAAGGGATCGAGTAACAGAACCGTAACGCCGACAGGGTCACGAATGATTGGACGTGGCTTAACTCCAACCGAATAGGCAATTGAATGAGCAAGATTCCTGAAGCATTACACGATTACATCAATACCGCGTTTCCCGAGAACGTTTGCCTCTTGGGGACTGTGATGGAGGACGGCTTCGCCAACATCAGTCCCAGGGGAAGCACACAGGTTTTCGACGGCGAAACGCTCGCGGTATGGGACCGTGGAGGTCGCGCTTCGAGCGAAGCTCTCAAAGATGGCGTCAAATTGATGGTCTATTTTCGCAATTCGGCGCTTAGCGCCGTTGCCCGTGGCGGCAACGGATTACTGCCCGCCGGCGGCATAGCGCGCTTTTACGGCACCGCTGAACTTCACCCCGAGGGCGATGCCTACGAACAAGTCTGGAACAACATGGTGCAGCAGGAGCGCGACGCCGACCCCGATAAGAAGGGCTTCGCGGTCCTAATCCGCATCGAGCGGACGGAGGATCTTCGTGGCCAACTTCTGCCCGAAGATTTAGCGCTTCCGAAGGACTAAATTTGGTCGGCTCTATGGGGTGGAGCGGACCAATTATAGGCGGGCGCTAAGGTCCGGTCCTAACCCTTAGCGGATATTCCGATCCTACCTTTGCAATTTGATGGCTACAGCCGTCACAGTCCTGCCCAACAGCAACCGGCCGAACAGGTTGCGATCAATCCTCGGGCAGGGTGAACAACTCGTGCTCGCCCTCCAGGCCCTTGAGCGGATAAAGGCCCTCGGACACGAGCTTGCCCGGATAGTTGTCGGCGAAGGTGGGCGATACCAGTACCGTCTTGCTCAGTTCCTTGGTCATGCTCTCGATCCGAGCTGCCTCGTTGGCCGCCGACCCGATAACCGTGAACTCCAGGCGCTCGGGGATGCCGATGTTGCCGTAGGTGACATACCCCAGGTGAAGGCCGATCCCGAATTTCATGGGTGGAAGATCGGGATGGTTTTCGTTGGTCGACGCGATGCGCTCAGTCGCAAGCTTCGCCGCCTTGATGGCGCGCCGGCAGGCCTCGGGCGTGCCGGTGGCGCTGGCCCACGTCTCCGACGTGGATTCCGCGATCGGGAAGATCGCCAGTACC
>JASLSL010000026.1 GCA_030743445.1 Alphaproteobacteria bacterium | reverse complement strand
ACCGATTCCTGAAGCATGCGCTTTTCATTGCGCACGATGATGTCGGGAGCGCGCAACTCCAGCAGGCGCTTGAGACGGTTGTTGCGGTTGATCACCCGCCGGTACAAATCGTTGAGATCGGAGGTCGCGAAACGGCCGCCGTCGAGCGGCACCAGGGGGCGCAGCTCCGGCGGGATCACCGGTACCACCTCGAGAATCATCCACTCGGGCCGGTTCCGCGAGTCGAGGAACCCTTCGACCAGCTTGAGCCGCTTGACCAGTTTCTTGCGCTTGGCTTCGGACCCCGTCTCGGCCAACTCGGTCCGCATCAGGACCCGCTCTTCGTCGAGATTGACCGCCGCCAGCATGTTGCGGATCGCTTCGGCGCCGATCCCGGCGGTGAACGAATCGACCCCGTATTCGTCCTGGGCGGCGAGATACTGATCCTCGGTCATCAATTCATGGAGCTTGAGCGGCGTCAGCCCCGGCTCGGTGACCACGTAGTTCTCGAAATAGAGTATCCGCTCGATCTCCTTCAACGTCATGTCGAGCAGCAGGCCGATCCGCGACGGCAGCGATTTCAGGAACCAGATATGGGCGACCGGCGCGGCGAGCTGGATATGGCCCATGCGCTCGCGCCGCACCTTCGACTGGATGACCTCGACTCCGCATTTCTCGCATACGATGCCGCGATGCTTCATGCGCTTGTATTTGCCGCACAAGCATTCGTAATCCTTGATGGGACCGAATATCCTGGCACAGAACAACCCGTCCCGCTCCGGCTTGAAGGTCCGGTAGTTGATGGTTTCCGGCTTCTTGACCTCGCCGAACGACCAGGACCGGATCTTCTCGGGACTGGCGATGGAGATGCGAATCTCGTCGAATCTCTGAGCCGCGCTCACCGGGGTGAAGATGCTCATCAAATCGTTCATCTGGCTCTCCTGCTGGTCGCGGCTGGGGGACAGCCGGCATGGTCTTGGCGTGGGCCGCGCATGGTGCTCAATCGCTCTGGACGAGGTCGACGTCGAGGCCGAGCGACTGCAATTCCTTGATCAGGACGTTGAACGACTCGGGAATACCCGCCTCGAAGGTATCGTCGCCGCGCACGATCGATTCATAGGCCTTGGTCCGGCCCGACACGTCGTCCGACTTCACGGTCAGCATTTCCTGCAGGGTGTAGGCGGCGCCATAGGCCTGCAGCGCCCAAACCTCCATCTCGCCGAAGCGCTGGCCACCGAATTGGGCCTTGCCGCCCAGCGGCTGCTGGGTGACCAGGCTGTAGGGGCCGATCGAGCGGGCATGGATCTTGTCGTCGACCAGGTGATGCAACTTCAGCATGTAGATGTAGCCGACCGTGACCTTGCGGTCGAAGGTCTCGCCGGTGCGCCCGTCGATCAGGGTCATCTGGCCGCTGGTATCGAGCCCGGCCCAGTTCAGCATGTCGACGATGTCCTCCTCGCGGGCGCCGTCGAACACCGGGGTCGCCATCGGCACCCCCGCGCGCAAATTGTTCCCGAGTTCGACCAGCTCGGACTCGTCGAGTGACTTGAGCACCGATTTCTCGACCTGCTTGCCGTAGGTCTTGCCCAGCCGCTTGCGCAACTCCTTATCGCCCGCTTTTGCGCTCATCCCATCCAGAATCTCACCGATCTGCTGGCCCAGAGACCGGGTCGCCCATCCCAGATGGGTCTCCAGAATCTGACCGACATTCATTCGCGACGGCACCCCGAGCGGATTGAGCACGATATCGACCGAGGTCCCGTCCTCAAGATAGGGCATGTCTTCGATCGGCACGATTTTCGAGATCACGCCCTTGTTGCCGTGGCGCCCGGCCATCTTGTCGCCGGGTTGAAGCTTGCGCTTCACCGCGACGAACACCTTGACCATCTTGAGCACGCCCGGCAGCAATTCGTCGCCGCTCTGGATTTTCTCGATCTTTTCCTCGAAGCGGGCCTGAAGCTTGGCCGTAACGTCGTCCAGCTCGCGCTTGAGTTGCTCGATCCGGGACATCACCTTTTCGTCCTTGACCGCGAACTGCCACCATTGGCCGTGGCTGTGCTCGGCCAGTACCGAGTCCGTGATCCGGGCGTTGGCCTTGACCCCTTTCGGCGCCGACACCGCCATCCGATTCGACAACAGGGTCTTGAGCCGATCGTAGATATTGCCCTCGATGATCTTGCGCTCGTCGTTGCGGTCCTTGGCCAGACGGTCGATCTCGGCACGCTCGATGGCCAGCGCGCGCTCGTCCTTGTCGACACCGCGCCGGGCGAACACCCGCACCTCGACCACCGTTCCCGAAACGCCGGGTGGCAGGCGGAGCGAGGTGTCGCGCACATCGGAGGCCTTCTCGCCGAAGATCGCGCGCAGCAGTTTCTCCTCCGGCGTCATCGGCGATTCGCCCTTGGGCGTGATCTTGCCGACCAGAATATCGCCGGGATGGACCTCGGCACCGATATAGACGATGCCGGCCTCGTCCATGTTCTTCAGCGCCTCCTCGCCGACATTCGGGATATCGCGCGTGATCTCCTCGGGACCCAGCTTGGTGTCGCGCGCCATCACCTCGAATTCCTCGATGTGGATCGATGTGAACACGTCGTCGCGCACGATCCGCTCGGAAATCAGGATCGAATCCTCGAAGTTGTAGCCGTGCCACGGCATGAACGCGACCAGCACATTGCGCCCGAGCGCCAGTTCGCCCAGTTCCGTGGACGGCCCGTCGGCGATGATGTCGCTGGCTTCGACCCGATCGCCGACCCGAACCAACGGCCGCTGGGTGATGCAGGTGTTCTGGTTGGAGCGCTGGAACTTGAGCAGATTGTAGATGTCGACGCCCTTGGTCGCGCCGTCCGCGGCATCGCTCACTCGGACCACGATCCGCCGGGCATCGACCTGATCGACGATGCCGCCGCGCCGGGCCACCTGCGAGGAGCCTGAATCGCGGGCCACCACCTCTTCCATGCCGGTGCCGACCAGCGGCGCTTCAGCCTGGATCAGCGGCACCGCTTGGCGTTGCATGTTGGAGCCCATGAGCGCGCGATTGGCGTCGTCGTTCTCAAGGAACGGAATCAGTGCCGCCGCCACCGAAACCAATTGCTTGGGCGAGACGTCGATATGGTCGATCGTCTCCGGTGCCGCCATGACAAAATCACCGTTCCGCCGGCAGCTCACCAGGTCGCGGACGAACTTGCCGCCCTCGGTCAGCAGCGCGTTGGCCTGGGCAATCGTGTATTTGCCCTCGTCCATCGCCGAGAGATATTCCACCTCGGTCGTCACCTTGCCCTTGATCACCTTGCGGTACGGGCTTTCGATGAATCCATATTTGTTTATTCGAGCATAAGTAGCCAAGCTATTGATTAGCCCGATGTTGGGGCCTTCCGGTGTCTCGATCGGGCAAATCCGCCCGTAATGGGTGGGATGGACGTCGCGCACCTCGAAACCCGCGCGTTCGCGGGTCAGGCCGCCCGGACCCAGCGCCGACAGACGGCGCTTATGGGTGATCTCCGACAGCGGGTTGGTCTGATCCATGAACTGAGACAGCTGCGAGGAGCCGAAGAATTCGCGCACCGCCGCCGCCGCCGGCTTGGCGTTGACAAGATCGTGGGGCATGACGGCGTCGATATCGACCGAACTCATGCGCTCGCGAATCGCCCGCTCCATGCGCAGCAGCCCGATCCGATACTGGTTTTCCATCAGCTCGCCGACCGAGCGCACCCGCCGATTGCCGAGATGGTCGATGTCGTCGATCTCGTCGCGACCATCCTTCAGCTCGACCAGGGTCTTGACCACCGCCAGGATGTCCTCGCGGCGCAGCTCGCGAACCGTGTCCGGGGTCGTGAGGCTGAGCCGCGCGTTGAGCTTGACCCGACCGACCGCCGACAGATCGTAGCGTTCCGAGCGCCCATCGAGGACGTCCCCTGCCCGCAGCCAAACCGCACGAGGTGCCGAGGACGGGCGCGGCGGCGCGCAGGACAGCGCGACCAAAACGAAGCCGTCGCGTACATCGACCACCCAGGCGCCGCCTTCGAGATCGGCCTTGCCGAGAGTCTCGGCCACCGGAGCCTTTTCGTTGGGCTCCAATCGAGCCTCGGCTTGAGGCACCGCCAGCTTCGTCCGGCTCAGGAACAGGTCGTAGAACAGGCGCTCGGCGCTTTCCTCGGTCGGCGGCTCGCCCGGTCGCATCACCCGGTAGATGTCGGTCAGGGCCTCGGCGCGGTTGTGGCTCTTGTCGACCGCCAGGGTGTTGCGAATATAGGGGCCCGCGGCGGCGCCTATCGCCAGGGTCTGCAACGTCTTGACGCCCGACCCGGCCAGGGCTTCGAGCAGTTCCTCGGTCACCGCGTCGCCGGCCTCGGCATGGATGATGCCGGTGGTCTCGTCCACCAGGTCCAGAGCCACGAATCGCTCGATCAAATCTTCGAGCGGCACCAGAAATTCCTTCAGGCCCTTTTCTTCGAGCCCGCGGACCAGGCGGCCGGTGATCCGGGTGCCGGCCTCGGCCACCACCTTGCCGGTCTTGGCGTCAATCAGATCGAAGGCGAGCTTGGTACCGCGGAATTGCTCGGCGTCGAACGGCGCCCGCCAGCCCTTGCTGCCGTGCTTGAAAGTGACGGCGTCGTAAAAGGCCCCCAGAATCTCTTCGGTGCCGAGACCGAGGGCACGGAACAGGCAGCCGACCGGCAATTTGCGGCGCCGATCGATCCGCACATAGACGATATCCTTGGCGTCGAACTCGAAATCGAGCCACGAGCCGCGATAGGGAATGATCCGGGCCGCGAACAGGAATTTGCCCGACGAGTGGGTCTTGCCTTTGTCGTGATCGAAGAACACGCCAGGCGAGCGATGCATTTGGCTGACGATGACCCGCTCGGTGCCGTTGATGACGAAGGTGCCCTTGTCGGTCATGAGCGGCATGTCGCCCATGAACACGTCCTGCTCCTTGATGT
>JASLSL010000025.1 GCA_030743445.1 Alphaproteobacteria bacterium | reverse complement strand
CCCCTACCTAAGCACCCCTAGAACCCCCAGAATGACTCCCACAGACTCATCAGCAAACCCTAGGCACCTGACCAAGGCCTATATAGTGACTCTGTATGACTCTTAAAATGGATTCTAGAGGGGTTTTAAGAGGGTCAAAAGGGACTTAAGTGGGCTTGAGTGGGTATGAAATTAGGGTAGGTCTTATGGTAGGTCATTTAATCCCCTAGACAATGAACCTACACACGACTAACTTATTGATTCTAAAGGATACCAATGTGGTGTTGGTGGCTTGCCTAGGAACCAAACTAAACCTAGGGGGCGCCATTCACCTTATAAGGCATTGATTTTATTGAATCAGCGCCAGAACTTCAGCATCGAGAGTTTCGGCATCGGCAGCACCGTGGTCAGCGCGCCGGTGACCAGCGCCAACGCGCCGATCTCGAGCCAGCCGACCGGCTCGCCGAGCACGATGGCGCCCGACATGATGCCGACCATCGGGACCGGCAGCACGCCGAGCGAGGCGACCGCGGTCGGCACCAGCCCGACGACCCGAATCCAAAAGACGAAGCCGCAAACGTTGCCGACCAGCACCGTATAGGCGATCGCGCCGACGCCGAGGATCGTCAAATCCCGGAATGGATCGCTGTCGACCAAGAGCGACAGGACCAGCAGCGGAATGCCGCCGAAGATCAGCTGCCAGCCGGCGAGCACCATCGGCGGCGTCCGCCAAGTCCGCTTCTGGATCACCGTGCCGATCGCCCAGCTGATCGCCGCCCCCATGATCGCCAGCACGCCCAAGGGCGCGGTGCCGAGGCGGACGAGGTCGCTGCCGGCGAGCAACGCCACCGCCCCGAGCCCGCAGGCGACGCCCAGGACGCGCCTCGGCGTCACCCGCTCGCGGCCGAGCGCGAGCCCCGCGAGGAACGCCCAGAGCGGCATGGTGTAGGCCAGCACCGAGGACCGCCCGGCGGCCATCATGGTCAACGCCAGGCCGCTGAAATAGAACCAGCCGGTGACGTTGAAGAGGCCGGTGACGACGGCGAGGCCGATCTCCTGGCGCGGCAGCCGAACGTCCTGGCCCATCGCCGCGGCGAGCGGCAGCACGCAGAGGCCCGACAGGATCGCGGTCAGCCAGCGGAAAGTGAACACCGGCATCTCGATCACGCCGTACTTCATCAGCGGCCAACCCGAGCCCCAGGCGAGCGCGATGCCGAGCAGCAGCAACAGGGCAGCGAGGGGCACGGGCTCGCGGCCCGCTTGGGAAGGCCGGGTCATGCCGGTCGCGTTAGTTGCTGAAGGCCGGGATGCCGGTCTGCGCCCGGCCGAGGACGAGGGCGTGCATGTCGTGGGTGCCCTCGTAGGTGTTGACCGTCTCGAGGTTCATCACGTGGCGGATCACGTGGTACTCGTCGACGATACCGTTGCCGCCGTGCATGTCGCGCGCCATCCGCGCGATCTCCAGCGCCTTGCCGGCCGAGTTGCGCTTCAGCATCGAGATCAGCTCCGCTGGGCAGTTCCCCTGGTCCATCATCCGCGCGGCGCGGAGTGTCGCCTGCAACCCGATGGTGATCTCGGTCTGCATATCGGCGAGCTTCTTCTGGATCAACTGGTTGGCGGCGAGCGGCCGGCCGAACTGCTCGCGCTCGAGGGTGTAGTTACGCGCCGCGTGCCAGCAGAACTCGGCGGCCCCCAGGGCGCCCCAGGCGACGCCGAAGCGCGCCTTGTTGAGGCAGCCGAACGGGCCCTTCAGCCCCTGGACTCCGGGCAAGACGTTCTCCTCCGGCACGAACACGTCGTCCATCACGATCTCGCCGGTAACGGAAGCCCGCATCGAGAACTTGCCCTCGATCTTCGGGGTCGAGAGCCCGTCCATCCCGCGCTCCAGCAGGAAGCCGCGGATTGCGCCGTCGTCGTCCTTGGCCCAGACGACGAGCAAGTCGGCGATCGGCGCGTGGGTGATCCACATCTTGGCGCCCTTGAGCACGTAGCCGCCGTCGACCGATTTGGCGCGGGCCTTCATCCCGCCCGCGTCGGAGCCGTGGTCGGGCTCGGTCAGGCCGAAGCAGCCGACGAACTCGCCGGTGGTCAGCTTGGGCAGGAACTTCTCGCGCTGTTCCTCCGAGCCGTATGCGTGGATCGAGTACATCGCGAGCGAGGACTGCACCCCGAGCGCCGAGCGGAACGAGCTGTCGATGCGCTCGATCTCGCGGCAGATCAGCCCATAGCACGTGTAGCTGACCCCGGCGCAACCATAGCCCTCGATCGTGGCGCCCAGGAAGCCGAGCTCGCCCATCTCGTTCATCACCTCACGGTCGAAAGTCTCGTTGCGGTGCAATTCCAGGATCCGCGGCATCAGTTGCTCTTCGGCGTATTGCCGCGCGGTGTCGCGCACCATCCGCTCCTCCTCGGAGAGCTGGTCCTCGATAAGGAACGGGTCCTCCCACTGGAATTTGGCCTTGGGCGCCGCCTTACCGGTGTCCTTGTTGTCGGCGCGGGCCGGTTCCGCCGGTGTCATGGCAACCTCGATCGCATGTGCGTTTTGGTATTCGGCTTTTTATAGACCCGTCGGGCGGGCAGGTAAAATCGGTCACACCGTAAGCACGATCTTGCCGAAATGGGCATTGGCCCGCATGTGGGCCTGGGCGTCGGCTGCCTCGTCCAGCGCGAAGGTCCGGTCGATCGGCAGCGCGAGCTCGCCCGCCTCGACCGCACCCCACAGATCGGCGCGCATATCTCGGACGATCTGGCGCACCTCCTCCGGCGAGCGGGTGCGGAAGGTGACGCCGATATAGTCGATCCGCCGCAGCGCGTGGAGGTCGAAGTCGAACTCGCCCTTGAACCCGCCGAGCCGGCCGACGTTGACGATGCGGCCCAGGATCGCCGTCGCCGCCAGGTTCTGGTTGGCGACAGGGGCCGAGACCTGGTCGACGATCAGCTCGACGCCCTTGCCGTCGGTCGCCTCGAGCACCGCGTCGACCCAACCGGGATCGCTCGAATCGAGCGCCAGGTCGGCGCCGAACTCGCCGAGCCGCTCGCGCCGCGCCGGCGTCGTCGAGGTGCCGATCACCAGGCCGGCGCCCATGAGCTTGGCGATCTGCATCGCCATCAGCCCGACGCCCGAACTGGCGCCCTGGATCAGCACCGACTCGCCCTTCGCGAGCCGGCCTTGGGTTACCACCGCGTTGTGTATGGTCTGCAGCGCCACCGGCAGGGTCGCGGCCTGCTCGTAGCTCATGTTGTTGGCCGGAATCGGCGAGGTGCGGCCCCAATCGGCGACCGCGTACTCGGCATAGCCGCCGCTGCCCGAGCACATCACCCGGTCGCCGGGCGCGATGCCGGTGACCTCGGAGCCGACCTCGACGACCTCGCCCGACCATTCCAGGCCGGCGACGGTGCCGGCCCCGCCCCGGCTGCCGTGCATGCGGCCGGCGGCCATCAGCAGGTCGGCGCGGTTGAGGCCCGAGGCGCGGACCTGGACCAGGACCTCGTTCGGTTTCGGCTCGGGCTGCGGTACGTCCTGGATTTCGAGGCCTTGTTCGGCCAGCACGGCGGCTTTCATGATCGGGTCCCTCGCGGTGCGTTGTTCTTCGGGCGCACATTAGCGCGGGGGGCAAGCGATGCAAACGGCGTCATCCCCTGTTCCGTCCGGTGTGCCAATTTGCCGACGCATGCCCGGGTAGCTACTCTCAAGTTCGAAATTCCGGCCGACCCCGGGATATCGGGAAATTCGAAGTGGGCGAGCTTGCATGAGGCTGAAGGACAGGGTGGCCATCGTCACCGGCGGCGGGAGCGGCCTAGGTGCTGGAATCGCCAAGCGATTCGCAGCCGAAGGTGCCGCGGTCGTCTGCGGCGACATCGACGAGGAAGGCGCCGAAGCGGTCGCCGAGGAGATCCGTCAAGGCCAGACGCAAGCGATCTCCGTCCATGTCGACGTGACCAAATACGAGGATGCAGAGCGCCTTGTGGCGGAAACCGTTAAGGCGTTCGGTCGGGTCGACATCCTCGTAAACAGCGCCGGTATCAGCCGGCACATGCGGTTTCTCGACGCGACGCCCGAGGAGTTTCAGCAGATCATGCGGGTCAACCTCGAGGGCACGCTGTTCTGTGCCCAGCACGCCGCCCGCGAAATGGTGAAACGCGGCTACGGCCGGGTTATCAACATCGCTTCGGTCGCCGGCCTGCGGGCCGGGATCGGGCGTACCGGTTACGGCACCTCCAAGGCGGCCGTCATCGGTCTGACTCGTCAGATGGCGCTCGAACTCGGTCCCCTCGGCATCACCGCCAACGCCATCGGCCCGGGGCCGGTCGACACGCCGCTGACGCAGGCCGCCCATACCGAGGAGACGCGACGCGCCTACCTCGACCTCATTCCGCTCAAGCGGTACGGCGAGATCGAGGAGATGGCCGACGCCGCGGCCTACCTCGCCGGAGAGCAGGCCGGATACGTCAACGGCCACATTCTTTACGTCGACGGCGGCTATACGGCGGTCGGCATAGCGAACGAATAGGAACGAAGGGGCGCGCAGGGTCGATATCCCGCTCGCGCTCGAGAACTGCGGCAATCCGGTGGAACCGATGTGACCGAC
>JASLSL010000024.1 GCA_030743445.1 Alphaproteobacteria bacterium | reverse complement strand
CGCCGCCGGGTGAATCTCGAATGGCCGTCTCAAGGGGACCCGCTCGCGTTGCTGCTCGGGCGACTGGACCATGCCGACGTAAACGGGGCGCATGACAGGATTTAGGACGCCGAGCGACCAGTCCATCCACTGGCTCGCGAGCGCCCGCCGCCTAGCGTCGGCCGGAAAGAATGGGGCGCGACCGTAAGCCTCGGCGAGATAGTGCACGATCGAGTTCGATTCCCAGACCGTGGGGCCACCGTCTTGAAGCACGGGCACGGTGGCGTTCGGATTCTTGGCGACGAACGCCGGATCACGGGTGCCGCCGAACTCGCCGCCGACGTCGATCCGCTCGACTTCGAGATCCACTTCCGCGCAACACCACATTACTTTCTGTACGTTGATCGACGTCGTCCGCCCGTAAACCTTGATCACGTCCTTCCCTCTCTGGCTATCGAGCCGCCCGCGATCGCGCGCGTGACGCGGAGTCCATCACGGAAGCACCCGGCGGCACGCGCGGTCGAGAAGTTTCAACACTCGGGTCGCTGCGCGGAACGCGCCCCGCCACGGGCGAGCGCGGATCACGATATCCCGGAGTCGACGCCGAGCCTGGCGCGACGAGGCCGTCTACAAAGGCCTCGTCTTCTGGCGAAATCGTCCGCGCCGGTGCCGTCAGGTATCCCATCCACTGGCGACGCGTTCGGGGGCCGGCTACAACCGAGGTGACGATCTCGTTATTCAAGAGCCAAGCCACGGCGAACTCGACCGCGGTCATGCCGCGGCTTTCGGCGTAGGTCTTGAGGGCACCGGCCAGTCGCAGCGATTCGCCGCGGTACTCGGTCTCGAAGAGACGCGCGTCGCGGTGCCAGGCCCGGCTTCCCCGCGGCGGCGGCCGTCCCGCTTGGTATTTCGCCGTCAGTACGCCTCGCGCAAGCGGGCTGTACGGGACGACGCCGATGCCGAAGTGGCGGCAGGCCGGCAGATACTCGGCCTCGGCGGTCCGGGTCAGGGCGTTGTAGCAAGGCTGGGCGGCGATGGGTCGGTCCACGCCCAGACGATCGCTCACGGCAATCAACTCGGGAATTCGCCAGGCCGCGAAGTTGCTGAACCCCCATGCCCGGATCGCGCCCTGGTGAATTGCCTGGCCCAGCGTCCAGACGGTCTCGTCGAGGGGCGTCGAGGCATCGTCCCAGTCGAGGTAGAAGAGATCGATAGTGTCGGTGGCGAGTCGGCGAAGGCTCGTGTGCAGCGATTCCATCAGCCATTTGCGCCCCAATCCCGCCCGGTTCGGCCCGGGCCAGAACCGATTTCCGAACTTGGTGGCAAGGACCCAACGCGTCCGGTCGCATCGCACGAGACGCCCGATCGTCCGTTCGGAATCACCGCCTGCGTTGACGTCGGCTGTATCGATGAAATTGATGCCGGCGTCCCTGGCGGCGGCGGTGATGCGCCCGGCCTCGGCGAACGAGGTCCGCGCCCCAAACGACATGGTGCCAAGGCAAAGCGCCGACACCCGAATGCCGGTCGCACCCAGAGCCCGATGGGGGATCGTCTGCATCGCCCGCGCGCACCTCGCCAAAGGCACATTAAATGCCCGTTGTCGACGTCCGCCCTCGAAAACGAAAGCCGGCGCCGTTTTGCGGCGCCGGCCAGATTGCCTAGTGTTCTTCGCGAGGCCCTATTACATGGCCTTCTTGGCTTCCTCGCGAGCGATCATCAGCAGCTTTTCGCCCCCCAATTCCTTGGCGAGATCGTCGTGCACGCCGACCGCGAGCGCAACGAACGGCGCGGTGTCGACGTCGTTGACGATAACGCCCGCGTCCGTGATCTGCTTCATGAACTTGGAATCGACGTCGATGTCGTACTGACGTCCCCGCGCCGCGCCTTCGCGCCCGGCCTCGATGACCATGTCACGCAGGTCCGCAGGCACCTTCGCCAGCGCCCGGTCGGAGATCATGCTGAATCCGATGTTCATGAGATGCTTGGTGAGCGAGTAGTACTTGACCGCCTCATAGTGCTTCATGTTCCACAGGAACATGGGTGAGTTCTCGGCCGCGTCGACGACGCCGGCCTGCAGCGCCGCGTACACCTCGGCAAACGCGATCGCGGTCGGCGCCGCGCCTAGCGCCTGCCAGCTCGAGACCTGCGCCTTCGATTGCATGGTGCGGATCTTGAGGCCCTTGAGATCGTCCGGCGTCATGACCGGCTTCGTCCGCGTATACACGCTGCGAACGCTGGAATGCTCGGTACCCATGAGGGTCGCGTTGAGCTTCTCCTTCACCTCTCGCGCCACCTCGGCAAACACCGGGCCGTCGGTGTCGACCAACCGCGCGCGGTGCTCGAGGTTCTCGATCACGTACGGCACCGAAAGGATACTGATCGCCGGAATGAAGGGGCCGCCGGTCGCGCCGCTGATGTCGGTGCAGTCGACGGTGCCGATCTTCATGTTCTCGATGAGCGCGGGCACGTCGCCGAGCTGGCCGGCACCGAGCACCTTGACCGCGATACGCCCGTTAGACTTCTCCTCGACCGTCTTCTTGAAGTACTGCCACTGGATTTCCTTGTAGCCCTCGGCGCCCTTGGCCACGGGCTGGTCGTGGGCACACGTGAGCTCGACATCGGCCGCCGCTGCGGGCGCCGGACCGGCAAGGGCGAACGCGACCAGCGCCGCGGCGCCGAGTGCGGATGCGCCCAGCCGGTAAACGAATTCGGTCTGCATTCCTGAGACTCCTCCCTAGGGTGATTCGCCGCCATGCGTCCGGAGCACGCGCTCGCCGCGCGATGGCCTTCTGTTACGCGCGCCGGATTTAGCCGGGAATGGCTTGGGAGTCAAACCGATGTCCGCTTCCCAAGGCCGCACCGAGCCGATATAAACCCTTGCCGAATCGAACCGCGGTCGCTAATTCCCGCTTTTGGAACCCGGCGAAATCTGAATCCGTCGCCAGCGACCGTGGTGCCGGGAGAGAGGACAACACCGACATGCAGGGACGCACCGCGTGGCGGATCCTCGTTAAGGTCAACGACCTCGTCTACAAGGTGCTAACCTTCTTGTGCGCGGTCTTCCTTGCCGCCGTGGTGGTCACCGTGTTTTACCAGGTGGTGGGGCGTTACGTGCTCCAAGTGTCGACGCCGTGGTCCGAGGAGACGGCGGTCTACAGCTTTATCTGGATGGTTCTGTTCGGCTCGGCGCTTGGGGTCCGCGACCACAGCCACCTGGTCGCCGACGTCCTTCCCGAAACCATGGGACCACTCTTCGACAAGCTGATCCCGACGCTCACCTATGCGGTCGTCTTCGTGCTCGCGCTGGCATTTGTTCGCT
>JASLSL010000023.1 GCA_030743445.1 Alphaproteobacteria bacterium | reverse complement strand
GCTGGCGAACTCGGCCAGGACCGCGTCACCGGCGTAGTGCAGCACCCGTCCGCCATGGCCTTCGATGAGGGTCGAGATGGCGTCGAGATAGGCGCTGAGGGTTTTGTGCGTTCCCTCTTCGTCGGCGCCGGTCAGTCGGCTGTATCCGGCTACGTCGGCGTAGAAGATCGCCGCGAGCTTCCGGTTGAGGCCATCCTCGGCCATTCGTTCCCTCCGATCAAGGCGGGCCGAGTTTAGCGAAGATGACAAAGAAGCAGTATCGGAAACATCACTCCTGGCGTGCGACCGAATGCCCGCTCCGGGTCATACCCGGACGTTCTCCCGGCCCATCGCTGTCGACCGGTTAGGCCAATCAAGGGTCATTGAAACCGGGCCATCCTCGTAGGAGTCCATGACCTAGTCCGCTGCGCGCCGCCGGGCGACTTTCAACCAGCCGCGACGGAGGCTATATGTTCCGGGCGGCGCATCCGGGCGCCGCGGACGGATGAGGGCGATGCAGGTCTTGCATCATTTCGAGGACGTGCCGGCGGCGTTGCGCGAGGGCGTCGTCGCGATCGGCAATTTCGATGGCGTCCACCGCGGCCACCAGGCGGTCATCGGCCGCGCTGCCGAGGTCGCCCGCGGGCTCGAGCGGCCGCTCGTCATCGTCACCTTCGAGCCCCATCCGCGAAGCTTCTTCCGGCCCGACGATGCGCCGTTCCGCCTGACCCCGTTTCGGATCAAGGCCTACCAGCTCTCGGTCCTCGGCGCCGACGCGCTGGTCGTGCTGCGCTTCGATGTGGCGTTCTCGAAGAAGACGGCGGACGAGTTCGTCGAGCACGTCCTGGTCGACGGGCTCGGCGCGCGCCACGTGGTCGTCGGCTACGACTTCGTGTTCGGCCACGATCGCGGCGGCGACACCGAGTCGCTGGCCGAGGCCGCCGCCGCCGGGGCGTTCGAGCTGACCACCGTCGCGCCGGTGGCCTCGTCCGACGCGGTCGTCTATTCCTCGACCGCGATCCGCGACCATCTCGCCGCGGGCAAGCCGGGCCATGCGGCAGCACTCCTGGGCCGGCCGTTCGAGATCGAGGGACGGGTGCTGCACGGCGACCGGCGCGGCCGCGAGCTCGGCTTCCCGACCATGAACGTGGGGCTCGGCGAATACCTGCTGCCGGCGCTCGGCGTCTACGCGGTCCGGGTCGCGGTCGAGGAAGGCGAGGCGGCCGACTGGCACGACGGGGTCGCCAATCTCGGCCGCCGGCCGACCGTCGACGGCACCAGGCTGTTGTTGGAGCCGCATGTCTTCGATTTCGACCAGGACGTCTATGGCCGCCGGGTGCGGGTCGCGCTGATCGAATACATCCGCGCCGAGCGCCGGTTCGACGGGCTCGACGCCCTCAAGCGCCAGATCGGCGAGGACTGCGCGGCGGCCAAGCGCATCCTCAAGACGCGGGCCGCCGGGGCAACTTGACCTGATCCGCCGGACGCGCCATGTTCCCGCGTGATTCCGTGTGTTTCCGTGTGATTCCGGGGATTTTCCGCGGTTTGAAATCCTAGTTCCGGCCGCGATGCAAGTGTCTCGGTCGTCGGGGGAGCCGGTTCGAATGAGCGTCGATTACAAAGACACCGTCTTCCTGCCGAAGACCGAGTTTCCGATGAAGGCGGGCCTGCCCAAGCGCGAACCGGAAATCCTCCAGCGCTGGGCGGAGATCGACCTCTGGGGCCGGCTGCGGGCCGCGTCGGCGGGGCGCGAGAAATTTATCCTCCACGACGGACCGCCCTATGCCAACGGCCACCTCCATATCGGCCACGCGCTCAACAAGATCCTCAAGGACGTGATCAGCCGCTCGCAGCAGATGCTCGGCAAGGACGCCAACTACGTCCCGGGCTGGGACTGCCACGGCCTGCCGATCGAGTGGAAGATCGAGGAGGAATACCGCGCCGATGGCCGCGACAAGGACCAGGTGCCGATCGTCGAGTTCCGCAAGGAATGCCGCGACTTCGCCGAGAAATGGATCGACATCCAGCGCGACGAGTTCAAGCGCCTCGGCGTGATCGGCGACTGGGACAAGCCATACTCGACCATGGCCTATGCCGCCGAGGCCCAGATCGCCCGCGAGATCGGCAAGTTCCTGATGAACGGCGGCCTGTTTCGCGGCTCCAAGCCGGTGCTGTGGTCGGTCGTCGAGAAGACCGCGCTGGCCGAAGCCGAGGTCGAGTATCTCGATCACAAATCGCCGACGGTCCATGCCCGCTTCCCGATCGTCAGCGGCGGCGGCGAGCTCGAGGGCGCGGCGATCGTGATCTGGACGACGACGCCGTGGACCCTGCCGGGCAACCGGGCGATCGCCTTCGACCCGGAGAGCGAGTACGGGCTCTACGAGGTCGGCGAGGTCGCCGAGGGCAGCTTCGCCCGACGGGGCGAGAAGCTCGTCGTTGCCACCGAACTCGCGGGGCAGGTCAAGGCCGCCGCCGGCATCGAGGCGTGGGAACGGGTCGGCGGCAAGGTATCGCTCGACGGCGTCGTCTGCGCCCATCCCTTGCGTGGCTTTGCCGAGGCCGAAGGGGGCTACGACTTCGACGTACCAGCCTTTGCGGCCGACTTCGTGACCATGGATCAGGGCACGGGACTGGTCCATATCGGCCCCGGCGCCGGCGCCGACGACTATATTTTCGCGGTCGAGCACGGGCTCGAAATTCCCCACACCGTGGCCGAGGACGGATCGTTTTACGATCACGTGGCGCTGTTCGCCGGCACCGTCGTCTACGACACCGAGGGCAAGTCGGGCGATGCCAACGGCGCGATCATCAAGGTTTTGATCGAGGCCGGCGCGCTGCTGGCCAAGGGCAGTCTGCGCCACGACTATCCGCATTCCTGGCGTTCCAAGGCGCCGCTGATCTTCCGCAACACCGCGCAGTGGTTCATCTCGATGTCGACCAACGATCTGCGCCAGACCGCGCTCGCCGCGATCGACAACACCAAGTTCTATCCCCCCCAGGGCCGCGACCGGCTCTACGCGATGATCGCGGAGCGGCCCGACTGGTGCGTCTCGCGCCAGCGCGCCTGGGGCGTGCCGATCCCGGTGTTCGTCGAGAAGGAGAGCGGCGAGCCGCTGCGCGACCAGACCGTGATCGACCGCATCACCGCCGCCTTCGAGGAAGAGGGGGCGGACGCCTGGTTCGCGAGCGAGCCGTCGCGCTTCCTCGGCAACGAACGCGACCCCGCCGATTACGAGCAGGTCACGGACGTGGTCGACGTCTGGTTCGATTCGGGCTCGACCCACAGCTTCGTCCTCGAGCACCGCGACGACCTCGAATGGCCGGCCTCGCTTTACCTCGAAGGCTCGGACCAGCACCGCGGCTGGTTCCACTCCTCGCTGTTGGAGGCCTGCGGTACGCGCGGCCGCGCGCCCTACGACGGGGTGCTGACCCACGGCTTCGTCATGGCCGAGGACGGGCGCAAGATGTCGAAGTCGCTTGGCAACATCGTCTCGCCGCAGGAGGTGACCGAGCACCAGGGGGCGGAAATCCTGCGGCTCTGGGTCGTCGCGTCGGACTATTCGGAGGACCTCCGCATCGGGCCCGAGATCCTCAAGCGCCAGGTCGACGCCTACCGCCGGCTGCGCAACACGCTGCGCTATCTCCTCGGCAATCTGCACCGCTTCGATCCCAAGCAGCGCGTCCGGGCGGCCGACATGCCCGAGCTCGAGCGCTGGGTGCTTCATCGCCTCTGGGAGATCGACGCAAAGGTGCGAACGTGCTGTGCGGACTTCGATTTCCACGCCATGTTCCGCGAGCTCTACAATTTCTGCACCTCCGACCTCTCGGCGTTCTACTTCGATATTCGCAAGGACTGCCTGTATTGCGATTCCGCCGAGTCGCCGCGGCGCCGGGCGGCCGAGACCGTGCTCGACGAGACTTATTCGTGCCTGACCGCGT
>JASLSL010000022.1 GCA_030743445.1 Alphaproteobacteria bacterium | reverse complement strand
ATCGGCATGACGCTGGGGCCGATCATGGGACGGGTCGTCGCCGACCTGGTCGCCGGCCGCGACCCAGGGGTCGACCTCGCCCCCTACCGCGCCGACCGGATGTAGAGCTCGCGCTTTTCGGCCGACCCCCCACCCTAGCCCTCCCCCTCGTAGGGGGGAGGGGATGAGTAGTGCAGACCCGAATTATTGTCCCCCCTCCCCAACGAGGGAGGGGGCTAGGGGGAGGGGGGTGCCTTCAAGTAAAATTGTTGCGCGCCTCCCTGATCGCGCGCCAGACGCGCTCCGGCGTCGCCGGCATCTCGATATGGGTGACGCCATACTCGGCCAAGGCGTCGACGATGGCGTTGATCACCACCGGCAACGCGCCCGTGGTGCCGCCCTCGCCGCCGCCCTTGACCCCGAGCCTCGTGCTGGGTGCGGGCACCTCGTTGAAGCCGACGTCGAAGGACGGGAAATGGTCGGCCCGTGGCATCGCGTAGTCCATGAACGAGCCCGAAAGAAGCTGGCCCGCCTGGTCGTAGACCCCGTGCTCCATCAGCGCCTGGCCGACGCCCTGGGCCAACCCGCCATGGGTCTGGCCGTGGACGATCATCGGGTTGATCACCCGGCCGACGTCGTCGACCACCGTGTGGCGCACCACGCGCACCGCCCCGGTTTCGGGATCGACCTCGACCTCAGCGACATGGGTGCCGTTGGGGAAGGCCGCGATCAGCTCGGTCACCTCGGCGTCGCCGGCGAGTGGGCCCATGCCGTTCTCGCCGGCCGCGGCTGCCGCGTCGAACAGGCCGAGCGCGCGGTCGGTGCCCGCGACCCGGAAGGCGCCGTCGGTGTATTCGATGTCCGCCGCGGCGGCCTCCAGCACCTCGGCCGCAACGCTTTTGCCCTGGTCGACGATCTGGTCGATGGCGAGGCCGAAGAGGTGCCCCGCGAGCCGCATCGAGCGCGAGGAGTGCGAGCCGGCGCCTATCTTGACGAAATCGGTGTCGCCGGTCTTGAGTCGGATACTATGGAACGGAATGCCGAGCAGCTCCGAGACGACCTGGGGGTATGAGGTTTCGTGGCCCTGGCCGCTCGACTGGGTGCCGATCACCAACTCGACGATGCCTTCCGGTTTGACCTCGACCTCGCCGCGCTCGACCGGCCAGCCGGTCGCGGTCTCGATGTAATTGGCGAGGCCGATGCCGGCGAGCATCCTGCGCTCGCGTGCCGCTGCCCGGCGTGCGGGAAAGCCGTCCCAGTCGGCGATCTCCAACGCCAGGTCCATGCCCCGCTCGAACTCGCCGCTGTCGTAGATCATGCCGGTCTTGTTGTCGTAGGGAATGCCTGAGGATGGGATCAAATTGCGCCGGCGCAGCTCGACCGGGTCGATCCCGATTTCCTTTGCCGCGAGGTCGATCAACCGCTCGATCACGAACATCGCCTCGGGCCGCCCGGCGCCGCGATAGGCGGTGGTCGGCAAGGTGTTGGTCAGCACACCCTTGGAAACGATGTCGACCAGCGGGATACGGTAGACCCCGGTGGTGACCGAGGGGCCGCGCGACAGCGGCACGAAGGTCACCGTGTGGGTGCCGAGGTCGGCAATGTTCTCGGTCCGCATCGCGAGGAACCGGCCGCCGGCGTCGAGCGCCAACGCGCCTTTTGTCAGCATGTTGCGGCCGCAATAGTCGCTGAGGAAGCTTTCGCTCCGCGTCGCGGTCCACTTCACCGGCCGGCCGCAGTGCTTCGCCGCCCACAGCACCAGGGCGAACTCCGAATAGGTCGAGTTGCGGGTGCCGTAGCCGCCGCCGACGTCGCGGCTGACGACCCGGATTTGTGCGGGCTCGACCCCGAGGACCGGGGCGAGCTCGGTGCGAAACCTGACGACGCCCTGGCCGCCGGCGTTGAGGGTGTAATGGTCGGCGCCCGGATCGTACTCGCCGATCGCGGCGCGCGGCTCCATCGGCACGCCGGTGACCCGGTTGTTGTAAGATTCGATCTCGACCACATGGGCCGCCGCCTCGAACGCCACCCGGACCGCATCCGGGTCGCCCTTCAGGTCGTCGACCACGAGGTTTCCCGGCACCTCGTCCCAGACCAGCGCCGCACCGTCGGCCATCGCCACATCGACATTGGCGACCGCCGGCAGGACTTGGTAGTCGATCTCGATCAGCTCGGCCGCGTCGCGCGCCCGCTCCTGCGTCTCGGCAACCGCGATGGCGACGATCTCGCCGACCCGCCGGACTTTGTCGGTCACGATCGGGTGGAGCGGGGTGTAGAAGATTTCCGAACCGTCGCGGTTCTTGAGTTCGACGTCTTTTGGGTTGCCGCGATGGCGTAACGGCTCCAGTCCGTCGGCGAGGAAGTCCGTACCGGTCAAGACCGCAAGCACACCGGGCGCCGCCTTCGCCGCCGCCGTCTCGATGTTTTGGATGCGCACGTGGGCGTGGGGTGACCGCAGGAACACCGCATAGGCTTGGCCCGCGAGGTTCAGGTCGTCGCTGAACTCGCCTTGTCCGGTCAGGAGACGCGCATCCTCGACGCGTCTGACGGATTTGCCGATACCGGTCGTCATCCCGGTATCTTAGCGGCAGGTCGTCCCGATTGTGTAATGGGGAAAGTGGGCGAGCGATCCATCCGGCTTCAGGCGACCTGTTCGGCGGTCGCGAGAACCTGCGCCGGCCAGGCGTCATCGACCAGCGGCCAGTCGGCGCTTGTCGACGGCACGGCGTAATACGCACACATCTCCTGCCACGGTGCCGGACTCGGGACGAGGCAGACTTCAATCATGTATCGCGACCCGTGCGCCGGTGAGATGCCGCGATGCAGGACGTTCGCCGGCTCGAACAGGGCTCCGTCGCCGGCCGCCATTTCGAGCCGCCGGGGTCGCCAGTCCACGCCGTAGCCCGTCGCCCGCCGGACGAGGTCGAGTGTGGGTTCCGACATATCGCCCGAGACATACCCGGCGCGCTTGAACGCGTCGGTCGTGCCGCGCTCGACGAACTCGATCGTATCGCCATGGGCGTATGTTCCGTTGAGGCAGAGCGAGAGCAGCAGATGCTTGCTCGGGCCTTCGTCGCAATGCCAACGGAAGGAATGGCCGTTGCGATTGCCGGCTGCGGATTTCTCGAAGCCGCACCACAGCGGCAGGTACTCGCTATGGAAGTAAGCGACAAGCCGATCGTCCAATTCCCGGTTCAGGATATTCGTCAGCGTGTGGACCTTGAACGCCCGCTGCTTCAGGAAAACCGAATCCAGATCGATCATGTTGCGAAGCTTGCGGCAATAGTCCGAGCCGAGGAGCGAGACCCGCTCGATCCCGTCCTGGAGCAGTTCGAAGGGATGTTCGGGAATCGGGCGCTGCAGGTTTTGCCGGCAAAACTCGTTGAGTTGGTCGTAGCCATATCTGGCGTCGAAATCGCTGTAACCGAGTCGTTGCTTGATTTCGCCCATTTGCCCCACCTCGAAATCGCAAGAGTCCTGAAAAAGCTCGCAAAATCCGGGCCAAGCGGCCATTTTATCGGGGTCATGAGTCTCTCGGACGACAACACGGTCACCGGAAGGGCAATACGCTATGCCCGGGTCGGGGGTGCGGTCAGCGGTCTTGCCGCGCGTTTCATCGGCGCGCGCTACCTCGGGCTCGACCTCGACCGGGACCAGCACGCGGGCGACCTGACCGCGGCCTTGGGCGGGCTCAAGGGACCGCTGATGAAGGTCGCGCAGCTGATGGCGACGATCCCCGATGCGCTGCCCGACGAGTACGTCCGCGAGCTGCGCCAGCTCCAGGCCAACGCCCCCTCGATGGGCTGGCCCTTCGTGCGCCGCCGCATGGCGGCCGAGCTTGGCCCGGATTGGTCCACCCGGCTCCAGACGTTCGGCAGGCACGCGGTGCATGCCGCCTCGCTGGGCCAAGTTCACAAGGCGGTCGGGCTCGACGGGCGCGAGCTTGCCTGCAAGCTGCAGTACCCGGACATGGCGTCCGCGGTCGAGGCCGACCTGAAGCAACTGGCGCTTGTCTTCGCGGTTTATGAACGGACCGACAAGGCGATCTCGACGCGCGAGATCCATAGCGAGATCGCGGCGCGGTTGCGCGAGGAACTCGACTACGTGCGCGAGGCCAAGCACATGGCTCTCTACCGCGCGCTCTTGGCCAAGGAGAAGGGCGTCCACGTGCCCGAATTCGTGCCCGAGCTCTCGACCGGGCGGCTCCTCACCATGGGCTGGCTCGAGGGGCAGCCGTTGATGGAGTTCCGCGAAGCCAAGCTCGAGCGGCGCAACGCCATCGCCCGCAACATGTTCCGCGCCTGGTACGTGCCGTTCTACTACCACGGCGTGATCCACGGCGACCCGCATCTCGGCAACTACTCAATCCGCGAGGGCGATTCGATCAACCTGATGGATTTCGGTTGCGTCCGCGTCTTCCAGCCGAAATTCATCACCGGGGTGATCGACCTCTACAATGCGCTCAAGACCGGCGACATAGACCTCGCGGTCCACGCTTACGAGACCTGGGGTTTCACCGGGCTCAGGCGCGAGCTGATCGACGTGCTGAATCTCTGGGCCGAGTTCGTCTACGCGCCCTTGCTCAAGGACAAGAAACAGAAGATTCAAGAGGAGAAAAGTGGGCTCTACGGCGCCAAGGTCGCGAGCAAGGTGCATGCGGAACTGCGCCGGCTCGGCGGCATTACCCCGCCACGCGAGTTCGTGTTCATGGACCGCGCCGCGATCGGCCTCGGCTCGGTGTTCATGCACCTCAAGGCCGAGATCAACTGGCACCGCCTGTTCCACGGACTGATCGACGATTTCGACGAATCGAGGCTGGCCCGCCGGCAGAAGCAGGCGCTGACCAAGGCGGGCCTGCCGCTCCCAGGAGAGGAAAATCGATGACCGACGAACGACCCAAGGCGACGTCCACGATCCAGGTCGACAACGACCGGCTGCGCGTCGCCGAGTGGCGTTTCGCCCCCGGGGCCGAGACCGGCTGGCACCGCCACGAATACGACTACGCGGTGGTGCCGATGACCACCGGGAAACTGCTGCTGGAAGAGCCCGACGGCGAGCGCATCGCCGAGCTCACCGCCGGCGTGTCCTACGCGCGGGCGGAAGGCGTCGAGCACAACGTAATCAACGCCAACGACTACGAGTTCGTCTTCGTCGAGGTCGAAATCAAATAGGAAAGGCCGCCCGGACGCCTAGAAGCAGATGTAATCCAGGGTCAACTTGTCGACATACATGATGAGGTAGGAATCGGCGATTTGGCGGAACATGTCGTAGCCGAACTCGCGCACCTCGGCCGACCAGACCGGGGAGGAGAGGGCGACGATCCCGACGCCTATCGCGATACCGATGACCGTTCGTTTCGTCATAACGCCTCATTCAGGGCCGTTTCAGCTCCAAGAGGCCCGCATCTTAACACAAATACCTTCGAACGCCCCTAATTCAACGTCGCCGCGGGCGGTCGCGTCAAATTCGCGCACCCCACGCTAATTTGAGCCCAATTGACCCGCCATCTCTTGGCAAGCCGGGTTGGGGCTGGCATTTTGTCGCCCCCGAACGCCCCCCGAAATCCGGGCGAACCCAAGGAATCCGCCCCCAAGGAAACCGCTTGATGAAGATCGCAATTCTCAAGGAGCGGCGGCCGCACGAGACGCGGGTCGCCGGGTCGCCGGAGACGGTCGCCAAGCTGATCGACCTCGGCGCCGAGGTTGCGGTCGAAAAGGGGGCAGGGGCGGCCGCGACGATGCCGGACAAGGACTTCAAAGAGGCGGGTGCCGACATCGCCGCCGACGCCAAGGCGGCGCTCAAGGGCGCCGACATGGTGTTCAAGATCCAACGGCCGATGATCGCCGGCGAGAAGGAGGACGAACTCGCCAATTTCAGCCCCGGCCAGGCGCTTGCCTGCCAGATGAACGCGCTGACCGAGGGCGACTTCGTTAAGGCCCTGGCCAAGGCCAAGATCACCGGCTTCGCATTGGAATTGATGCCGCGGATCAGCCGCGCCCAGTCGATGGACGTGCTGTCCTCGCAGGCCAATCTCTCGGGCTACAAGGCGGTGCTCGACGCGGCGCACGAATTCAACCGCGCCTTCCCGATGATGATGACCGCCGCCGGCACGATTCCGCCGGCCCGGGTCTTCGTCATGGGCGTGGGTGTGGCCGGGTTGCAGGCGATCGCGACCGCCCGGCGTCTCGGCGCCATCGTCTCGGCGACCGACGTGCGTCCCGCGACCAAGCAGGAGGTCGAGTCCCTCGGCGCCGACTTCGTCGCGGTCGAGGACCAGGAGTTCGAGCAAGCCCAGACCGAGGGCGGCTACGCCAAGGAGATGAGCAACGAGTACAAGGCGAAGCAGGCGGCGCTGGTCGCCGAGACCATCGCCAAGCAGGACATCGTCATCACCACCGCGGCGATCCCGGGCCGGCCATCGCCGAAGCTGGTCGACGACAACATGGTCAAGTCGATGAAGCCGGGCTCCGTGATCGTCGACCTCGCGATCGAGGGCGGCGGCAACTGCACGCTCTCCGAGTTCAACAAGGTGGTGACCAAGCACGGGGTGAAGATCGTCGGTCACGCCAACGTGCCGGGCCGGCTCGCCGCCGATACCAGCCGGCTGTTCGCCCGCAACCTCTTGAACTTCGTCACCCCGATGATCGACGAAGAGACCAAGAAACTCGTCATCGACAGGGAAGACGAGGTCGTCGTCGGCGCACTCGTCACCGATGGCGGCAAGGTGGTGCACGAAATGCTCGGCGCCAAGCCGGCGAAGAAAGCCGAGCCGCCCGAGGCCGAAGCCGAGGAAAAGCCGGCCGGTGACGACGCCGCCGAAGCGCAGGGGAGCTGACGGACATGGCAGCCGAAAATCTCGTCGAAAGCGCAGAAGCCCTAGCCAAGACGGCGAAAAGCCTCGCGACCCAGGCCGAGGCGATCGCCACCCAGGCGACCCAGGTCGTCTCGCGCGCGGCCGAGGGCGGCGATCCCTTCGTCTTTTACTTCACCATTTTCGTGCTCGCGGTCTTCGTCGGCTACTACGTGGTCTGGAACGTGACCCCGGCACTGCATTCGCCGCTGATGAGCGTGACCAACGCGATCTCGTCGGTGATCGTCGTCGGCGCATTGATTGCCGCCGGTCCGGCCGATGTCAGCTTTTCGAAGATTCTCGGCTTCCTCGCCGTGGTATTGGCCTCGGTCAACATCTTCGGCGGCTTCATCGTCACCCAGCGCATGCTGGGGATGTTCAAGAAGAAGAAATAGCGGGAGGCCCGGGGACATGAGCGCGGATCTCTCAGGCTTCGCCTATCTCGTCGCCAGCGTCTGCTTCATCATGGCGTTGCGCGGGCTTTCCTCGCCCGAGACGGCGCGCGCCGGCAACATTTACGGCATCGTCGGCATGCTCATCGCGGTCGGCACCACGCTCGCCGACCCGACGGTGTTGAGCTACACGACGATCGTGATCGCCGTCCTGATCGGCGGCGCCATCGGCACCGTGGTGGCGCTCAAGATCGAGATGACGGCGTTGCCGCAACTCGTCGCCGCCTTCCACAGCCTGGTCGGCATGGCGGCCGTGTTGGTCGCGGCGGCGGCGTTCTACCAGCCGCAGGCCTACGGCATCGGCACGCCGGGCAACATCGCCGTCGCCAGCCTGGTCGAGATGAGCATCGGCACCGTGATCGGCGCCATCACCTTCACCGGCTCGATCATCGCGTTCGCCAAGCTGCAAGGAATCATGTCCGGCGCGCCGATCACCTTTCCGGGCCAGCACCTGCTGAACGCGTGTCTCGGCATCGGCGCCATCGCGCTCGTTTACTGGTTTTGCCAGGAGCAGACCGGATCGCTGTTCTGGACCATCGCGATCCTCGCCTTCGTCATCGGCGGGTTGATCATCATCCCGATCGGCGGCGCCGACATGCCGGTCGTGATCTCGATGCTCAACAGCTATTCAGGATGGGCCGCCTGCGGCATCGGCTTCACGCTGCAGAATACGGCGCTAATCATCGTCGGCGCCCTGGTCGGCTCGTCGGGCGCGATCCTCAGCTACATCATGTGCAAGGGGATGAACCGCTCGTTTTTCAACGTCATCCTCGGTGGGTTCGGCGGCGAGACCGCCGGACCGGCGGCCGACATGGGCGACCGCACGGTGCGCTCGGGCAACGCCGACGATGCCGCCTTCCTGATGAAGAACGCGGGCAGCGTCATCATCGTGCCGGGCTATGGCTTTGCGGTGGCCCAGGCCCAGCACGCGTTGCGCGAAATGGCCGACCTGCTGAAGAAGGAGGGCATCAAGGTCAGCTATGCGGTCCATCCGGTTGCCGGACGCATGCCGGGGCACATGAACGTGCTGCTGGCCGAGGCCAGCGTGCCCTACGACGAGGTTTTCGAGCTCGACGAAATCAACCGCGATTTCGCCTCGACCGACGTCGCCTTCGTGATTGGCGCCAACGACGTCACCAACCCGGCGGCGAAGAACGATCCCACGAGCCCGATCTACGGCATGCCGGTGCTCAATGTAGAGGAGGCCGGCACGGTGTTGTTCATCAAGCGCTCGCTCGCCTCGGGCTACGCCGGGATCGACAACGAGCTGTTCTTCCGCGACAAAACGATGATGCTGTTCTCCGACGCCAAGGCGATGTGCGAGAACATCGTGAAAGTGCTGGAATAGTGCCGTTTTCCGCCATTCCGGCACGTTAATTGCTTCTCATATTGATTAGGCGCCTGGGCGGCTGAAACCCGCTCCAGGCCTGGGATCCCAGGAAGCGAACGCTTGGTCGCGACGTGGATCCGGCCGACGCCGGGAAAAGTTAACGGCGAAAACGGGTTGTTAACCATTTCGTGGTGTCATCGCTTCGTGGGGTACGGCAGGGAAATGTGAAACGCATAGGGGCCTTTTGGTCCCGGAAAGGAGGGCGACATGTTGCGCTCTTTGGCAGTTTCCATCGGTGCCCTGATCCTCGCGCTCGGCGCGAGCCCCGCTTCGGCTCAACTGGCGTGCGGCAAGCATACCGAGGTCGTCAAGCTTCTCGAAGCCAACCATCAGGAACGCCGATCGGCGATGGGGCTTTCGGCGAACGGCAAGCTGATCGAGCTCTATACCTCGACGGACGGCGGTTGGACGTTGCTGGTGACGAC
>JASLSL010000021.1 GCA_030743445.1 Alphaproteobacteria bacterium | reverse complement strand
ACCTGGTGGGCATGAAGCGGCTCGGCGTCGACCCGATCTCCCCGCTCGGCGTGCTGGCCGCCGAAGCCGGGTTCGAGCCCTTCGCGCGCCATGAAGGGCTGCACCCCGACCAGAGCCTGGACCCGGACCTGCCCTACAATAATTGGCTGCGCTCGCTCGGCTACGCGGGCCGGAACCCGTGGCACGATTTCGCCAATTCGGCCGAAGGTCCCGACGGCGAGGTGCTGAGCGGCTGGTGCCTGCGCAACGCGACGTTACCGGCGCGGGTCGCCGAGGAGCACGCCGAAACTCCCTTCATGACCGAGCGCGCGATGGCGTTCATCGAAGAGGCCGGAGAGCCCTGGTGCCTCCACCTCAGCTACATCAAGCCGCACTGGCCCTATATCGCGGCCGCCCCCTATCACGCGATGTACGGCATCGAGGACGTCCCGCCGGCCAACCGGGACCCTAAGGAACGCAATGGCGAGAACCCGGTCGTCGGCGCCTTCCGCAGGCACGAGGAGAGCACGACCTTCTCCAAGGACGAGGTGCGGAGCGCTGTGATCCCGACCTATATGGGCCTGATCTCGCAGCTCGACCGTCATCTGGGGCGCCTCTTCGATTTTCTCAAGCAGGGAGGCCTCTGGGACGACACGCTGATCGTCTTCACCAGCGACCACGGCGACTATCTCGGCGACCACTGGCTCGGCGAGAAGGATTTGTTCCACGAGGAGGTCTCGCGCCTGCCGCTGATCGTCCGCGACCCCTCGCCCGCCGCCGACGCAACCCGCGGCACCAGGTCGGCGCAACTCGTCGAGGCGATCGACCTGATCCCGACCTTCGTCGAGGCCGGCGGCGGCGAAGCCCAGGACCACGTGCTCGAGGGATGCTCGCTACTACCCCTGTTGCGCGGCGAGACGCCACCGCGGTGGCGCGAGGCGGTGTTCTCGGAATGCGATTACGCGATCCGGCCCGCGCGCACCGACCTCGGCGTCGGCCCCGACGAATGTCGGTGCTTCATGGTCCGCACCGCGGATTGGAAACTCAACGTCTATAACGGGTTCGGCGCCGAGCTGTTCGACTTGGCCAACGACCCGGGCGAGCTCGACGACCTGGGCGACGACCCCGGCTACGCCGCGATCCGCGACGAGTTGCACGGGGTGCTGGAGGACTGGTTGTGCCAGCGCCGTACCCGGATCACGCTGACCAACGCAGAGGTCGCCGCCCGTACCGGCAAGTCGCGCGAGCGCGGCTATATCTTCGGCGCGTGGTGACGGCCTCGCTTAACCATATGACCGACAATCCTTGTCATGGCGGTGATTTGGCTTCGGCCGAGGCGCGGTTCGGCCGACCGGCGGGCCAATGGCTCGACCTGTCGACCGGGATCAATCCGAATCCCTACCCAATAACGGACTTCGCCCCGGAGGCGCTTGCCAGACTACCGCAGGAACCGGCCGAGACGGGCCTGCTGGGGGCCGCCTCGGCGTATTTCCAGTTGGCGTCGAATGCGGCGATCACCGCCGCACCGGGAACCCAGGCGATCATTCAGTGGCTACCCACACTCAGGACCAAAGCCCGTGTCGGTATTCTCGGTCCGACATATGCGGAGCACGAATTTTGCTGGCGCGCCGCCGGACACTCGGTCGACACGTTGAGCGCTTTGCCCGAGCCTTCGGACTTGGACGTTTGTATCGCGGTCAACCCGAATTCGCCGGACGGCCGCCGTCACGATCCGGCGGCGCTGCTGTCGCTGGCCCAGGGATTATCCGCCAATGGCGGTTGGCTGATCGTCGATGAGGCGTTCGTCGACCCGCACCCGGAACTAAGTCTTGCCGGGGCGGCGGGCCAAAAAGGACTAATCGTCTTGCGTTCGTTCGGGAAGTTCTTCGGTCTGGCCGGGTTGCGTCTTGGGTTCGCGCTCGGCGATGCCGGGATCGTGGAGCCGCTTCGCCGGGCGATCGGCCCCTGGGCGATATCGGGTCCCGCGATGGAAATCGGCGCCAGGGCGATCATGGATGCGGCGTGGATCGACGCGACAAGGAAAAATTTGCGATCGGCCGCGGCCCGCCTGAATGGCTTGCTCGCCCAGCACGGGCTCAACGTCGTCGGCGGCACGGATCTTTTCAGGCTGGTCGAGCATTCGAATTCGAAAGATCTATTTCGGAAGCTCGCGGAGCAAGGGATTCTGACCCGATCTTTCGATTATCGCGAAGACTGGCTGCGGTTCGGTCTGCCGGGCAACGACGCCGATTTCGAGCGCCTCCATGCGGCGTTGTAGGCTTTGCCATTCCCCCGGTATCGCGATAAATTCATGGCATTGCAACCGCCATGGAATTCGTTGGGAGATTGGTTATGACGATGTGGAAATCGGGATTTGCCGCAGCTTTTTTGGCGACTGTTTTAATCCCCACCGGGTCGGCTCTGGCCCATACCGGAACCATCGAGTCTGTTGGATTTTTTGCCGGCATAGGCCATCCCTTGACCGGGTTCGATCATATGATCGCAATGGCCGCCGTCGGACTTTGGGCCTGGCGGCAGGGCGGCAGAGCGATGTTGCTGCTACCGATGGCGTTTTTGACCGCGATGGCGCTGGGCGCCCTCGTTGGTTTTACCGCGGGTCCGTCCCAGATCGCGGAGTTCGGCATCGGCGCTTCGGTATTCGTATTTGTGCTGATGGCCTTGAAGCGCCGGCCGATTTCCCTTCATGCGGCGTCGGCTCTGGCAGCGGGCTTTGCGCTCTGTCACGGCTACGCGCATGGGGCGTTCGTTACGGATAGCGCTTCGGCCCTACCGTTTGTCGCCGGCGCCTTGGTTGGAACCGGCATGGCGCATGCCTTAGGATTGACGGTGGGCTCGATCTTCCAGCGACGCCGCCGTCACGCGAGATCGACCAGATGAAGGAACGAGCCGGCGACGGAGCCCCGACGACCGCCGAACGCCGCTGAGCTGGCGCCGAGAGCGTCCTCGGCCTCGAAGAGCTTGTCGTTCTCCGCTTCGGCGATCACGGATGCATAGTGGAATTCGTGCCCGCGAAACGAAGTTCCCTTGGCGCCCAGCGGACAATCCCCAAGCAATTCCGCCTTGCGGTACCCGAGGTGCAAATTCCGCTCGGCGAAGGAGGTCTCGAGCGCCAATAGACCCGCCATCCGGTGACGCTGTCCCCCGGCATCGACGAGAATGTCGCCGAGCACCATGTATCCGCCGCATTCGCCGAAGACGAACGCACCCCGCCCGGCGGCATCGCGCAGCCCCGCCATGAACTGGCTGTTTGCGGCAAGGAGACCCGCATGCAGTTCCGGATATCCGCCCGGAAGATAGACGGCGTCGGCATCGCCGCGTGGTGCCGCGTCTCCAAGGGGCGAAAAGAAAGCGATGTCCGATCCGGCGCGACGCCAGCCCTCCAGGACATGGGGGTAGGCGAAGGAAAACGCTTCATCGCGGGCGACGGCGATGCGTTGGCCGATCGGTGGCAGCGGCGACAGGTCTGCATCGCCACCTATGACAGGGGGTTTGGCGAGCGAACATAATTTCCCGACGTCGACATGTCGGGCCACGATCTCGGCGGCGCGGTCGAGAAACGAGCCCAGCTCATCGTGCTCGGCGGCCTGAACCAGGCCCAGATGCCGGTCCGGCAATGTCAATTCGTCGCACCGCGGCAGCGTGCCGAGGACGGGAACCGCCTCGTCGGCCATCGCGGCCTCCAGCATCTTCGCGTGGCTTGATCCGCCGACCCGGTTGAAGACGACGCCCGCCACCTCCACGTCCCGCCGCCAAGTCGAAAGGCCCCGAACGACGGCGGCGGCGGTCGCTGCCTGGCCGCCGACGTCGACGACCAGAACGATCGGAAATCCGGTCATGGCCGAGACATCGGCGGTCGATCCGGTGCCATCCGCGGCGCCGTCGAAGACGCCCATCACGCCCTCGCCGATGACGATCTCCGCACCGTCCGAGATGTCCCCGATCAACGTCGCGATGGTCTCGTCCCGCATCGCCCAGGCATCGATGTTTCGACAAACCCGATGGCTCGCCGCCTCGTGGAATTTTCCGTCGATGTAGTCCGGTCCCACCTTGAACGAGGAAACCCGATGCCCGTTGTTTGCCAAATACCGCAACAGCGCAAGCGTCACGGTGGTTTTCCCGCTTCCCGACGACGGTGCGGCGACGA
>JASLSL010000020.1 GCA_030743445.1 Alphaproteobacteria bacterium | reverse complement strand
CGAATCCGCGGTCCTCCATCGCCGCCGAACCGGCGGCCGCACCGGCGCCCGCCGCGACCCCACCCGACGAACAGCCCGCAGTGGCGGCCATGGCGAACGACAAGACCGCGACGATCGGAAACCAGTGTCGGTAGATGGAAGTCTTCAAGGGCATGGTCGCTTTCCGCTGCCTCCCAGTTGTAGCTAGACGAGATCGATGCGCCAAGCGTCAACAATATGTTTTGGCATTCGCCAGGGCGATACCAACATGACGTCGAAGCGAATCTCGAGGGCGGCGAATTCCGGCCGGCCTGCGATCAGCCATTGCGCGGCCTGGATGAGACGGGCACGTTGCCGCCCGGTGACCGACTCGGCGGCCGCCTGCTGCGTCGGCCGTGCCTTGACCTCGACGATCGCCAGGGTTTTGCCGCGGCGGGCCAGGATATCGATTTCTCCAACCGGGGAGCGAAGCCGCTGGGCAACGATCCGGTAGCCTTGAAACATCAACATCAGGGCGCAAAGAGATTCCGCCAGCCGTCCCTTCCGGAAAGCCCGTTGTCGCCGCTCGACCGTCATTTTTTCGAACCGCCTCGTATTTCAAGGGCGCGGGCATAGACCTCGCGCCGGGCGCGCCCGCTGGCGCCGCTGACCGCCGCGACCGCGTCCTTCAGGCTCATGGCCTCGAGCGCCGCCCGCAACGGCTCGTCGATATCTCCGGCGTCGTCCAGGTCCCCAGGCGGGTCCTCGGGCGGGCCGACGACGACGACGACCTCTCCCTTGGGCGGGCCCGCCTCGGCGTAATGCGCCACCAGGTCCGGGAGCGAGGCGCGCCGAAGTTCCTCGTAGATCTTGGTAAGCTCTCTTGCGACCATGGCTTCGCGGGGCCCGAGAACGGCTGCCATATCCTTCAAACTGCCCGGCAGCCGGCGCGCGGATTCGAAAAAGACCAACGTCATGTCGATCCCGGCCAACGCCGAGAGCGCGCTTCGGCGTGCCGGCCCGCGGGCGGGAAGGAAACCGGCGAACAGGAACCGGTCGGTCGCCATGCCGGAGGCGACGAGGGCGGCAAGCGCTGCCGAGGGACCCGGAACGGCGACGACGTCAATCCCGGCTGCCTGGACTTCCGATACAAGACGAAAGCCAGGGTCGGAAATTAACGGTGTGCCCGCATCGCTGACCAGCGCCACGACCTCGCCCGATTCGAGCCGCCGCAGCAGGCCCGGCCGGACGCGCGCCGCATTGTGTTCGTGGTACGGCGTCATCCGGGTCGCGATGCCGTGGGCCTTCAACAAGCGCCCGGTAGTGCGGGTGTCCTCGCAGGCAATGACGTCGGCGGCCGCCAAGACGTCCAGCGCGCGGAGCGTTATGTCGCGAAGGTTGCCGATCGGCGTCGCCACGATGTAGAGCCCCGGCGCAAACCGGTTCCGATCCGGTTTACTTCGCTGGCGTGGATCGCTACGCTCTGGGCGAGTTTTAGGTTGCGCAGAATGGCGGCTAGACGCACCGACCGTTGCGACAGATTTCCGACCGCTTTTTCGTGTATTCCGCCGGGACATTGTTGCCGGCCATAGCCCTCTGTTTATTGCTTGCCGCCTGCCAAGCACCCACCGTAAAGGACATATTCGCGACCCGGCAAGCCCAGGTGCCGGTCCACACGCCGCCGGCGAAGAGCACACCAGCGAAACCGGCGGGGAAAACTTCGACCACGACACCTTCGAGGCGTGCTCCAGACAAGTCGGTGCCGAGGAAGCCGTCCGTGGCTTCGGCCAAGCCCGCCGAGGTCACGTCCGAGAAGCTGGAATCGCCGCAGGCAAAGACCGAAGTCGCAGCCCTTCCGCCTGCGGCGACACGCGACGCCAAACCGCAAACAAGTACGACAGAGGCGACGGCGCCCGCGGCAACCGTGTCCCTGACGCCACCCAGTGCAAGGGGCGACGGCGCGCGGGCGGCGCTTCTTCTGCCCTTGTCGGGGCCGCGCGCCGGTCTCGGCCGCGCGATGCTGAATGCGGCGCAGATGGCGTTGTTCGAGATTGCCGATAGCGGCTTCACTTTGTTGCCGTTCGACACCAAGGGAACGGCGGAGGGTGCCGCGGCCGCCGCGGAGCAGGCGCTGGCGAACGGCGCGCAATTGATCCTCGGTCCCCTGCTGGCGGCCTCGGTGCGCGCCACTGCGCCGATCGCAAGGGCGGGCAATGTTTCGATCGTCGCGTTCTCGAATTCCCGCGAGGTCGCGGGCGACGGGGTTTATATCCTCGGCTTCGTGCCGCGCCAGCAGGTCGAGACGATCACCACTTATGCGGTCGATCAGGGGCTCTACCGGTTCGCCGCACTGGTGCCGGACAATGCCTATGGCCGGGCCTCGGTCGAGGCGCTTCAGCAAACCGCCGCGGCGAATGCCGCGACGGTGGTCAAGATCCAGTACTACGACCCGACGGCAACCGACTTCAGCGCCGCGGTCAAGGCCATCGCCAACTACGACGCCCGGCGCCGTGCGCTCCTCGACCAGAGGGCCGAGCTCGAGGCGCGCGGCGACGAGATTTCGCGCCAGGCACTTAAGCGGCTGGAGAAGCTCGACACCATCGGCGATGTGAATTTCGACGCGGTGCTACTGCCGGCGGGCGGGCAGAACTTGCGCACGCTGGCCTCGCTCTTGTCGTACTACGACGTCGACCAGCCCGCGGTTAGGCTTCTCGGACTGCGCAGCTGGGACGATTCCCAAGGCATCAGCGCCGAGCCGGCGCTGGCCCGCGCGTGGTTCGCAGCACCACCACGCGCCGAGCAACAGAAGTTCGCCGCAAGGTACAAGGCGAATTTCGGCCACCAGCCAATCAGGCTCGCCTCTCTTGCCTATGACGCGACGGCGCTCGCGGCGATTCTAGCGCAATCGTCGAACGCCGCCGATTTTTCGCCGAACGCACTGACCAATTCGCTCGGTTTCCTCGGGATCGACGGGCTGTTCCGGTTGCGACCGGATGGCGTCGCCGAGCGGAAATTCGCCGTGCTCGAGGTTCGCCGCAAGGGGTTTCAGGTCCGCCGTTCGGCGACCAAATCGTTCCAGCGCGCCAACAAATAATTCGCGAAATCTGGTGCTAGTCCAGCAGGCGCCGAAGCAGGGCGTCGAGGCGCTGGCGGCCGGCTTGGCTTGCTCGGAGGCCGCGGTCGTCGAGCACCAGGAAGCCGCCGGCGGCGAGCTCGTCGAGCGTCGAGCGATCGAGAATTTCTTCCGGCGGACGGCCGAATTCGAACCGGAATCGGCCGATGGGAATGCCGTCGGTCAATCTAAGGCCCATGATCAACATTTCGACGAGACGATCCCGCTCGCCGAGCGCCACCGGATCGTGCATGCCGTGCCCCCGCGCTTCGACGTCCGCGAGCCAGCGTTCCGGCGACGCCACACGATGGGTTGCGAATTTGGTTCCGTCCCGGCTGATCCGGCCGTGGGCGCCGGGCCCGACGCCCACATATTCGCCGTATCGCCAATAGGTCAGGTTATGGCGGCTCTCGGCCCCGGGGCGTGCGTGGTTGGAAATCTCGTAAGCCGGCAGGCCGGCATCGCCGAGGACGCGTTGTGTCGCCTCGTACAGTTCTGCCGATGCCGCGTCGTCCGGTGTAACAATCTCTCCGTCGCGGTGCAGCGCATGAAAGGGCGTGCCGGGCTCGATGGTCAACTGATAGACGGATAGATGATCGCCGGCGAAGTCGAGGGCGCGTAGAAGCTCGTGCTCCCAATCGACCGTCGTTTGCCCGGGCCGGGCATAGATCAGGTCGAAGGAATAGCGCTCGAAAGTTTCGCCGGCGAGCTCGACCGCGGCGAGGGCTTCGGCGGCGCTATGCCCGCGGCCGAGGAACGTCAGCGCCTCGTCGTCGAGCGATTGGACGCCGAGCGAGGCGCGGTTGACCCCGGCCACCTTGAAATCCCGGAGGCGCTCCGCCTCGACCGAGGTCGGGTTGGCTTCGAGGGTAATCTCGGTGTCCTTGGCCAGGGTCCAGTGCTCGGCGATGCGCTCGATCGCCGCGGCCACGGTGCCGGGCGACATCAAGGACGGCGTCCCGCCGCCGAAGAAGATGCTGGTCACGGTGTGCCCTGGCGTCCCGGCGGCCTCGAAATCGATCTCGGCGAGCAGCGCCGTCTTCCAGCGCGCTTCGTCGATCGCCTCCCGGACGTGGCTGTTGAAATCGCAATAGGGGCATTTCGACAAGCAGAATGGCCAGTGGACGTAGACCGCCAGGTCTTGCCGCGCCGCGCTCACCGGAAACACACCTCGACCAGTTTTCGGAACGCATCGGCACGGTGGCTGATCGCGTGCTTCGCCGCCGGGTCCATCTCGCCAAAGGTCACGTCATGGCCGGCCGGCTGGAACATCGGGTCGTAGCCGAAACCCCTGTCGCCCCGTGGCGGCCAGACGAGGGTGCCGTGAACCTCGCCAGTGAATTCCGCGATCTCGCCGTCGGGCCAGGCGAGCGCCAAGGCGCAGGTGAAATGGGCGCGCCGGTCGGCACCGGTCCCGAGCTCGCGCTCGACCCGCTGCATAGCGAGGTCGAAGTCGCGGCCGGGTCCGGCCCAGCGCGCGGAATGCAAGCCTGGGGCGCCATCGAGCGCCGGGACGACGAGGCCGGAATCGTCGGCCAGGGCCGGAAGGCCCACCGCCACCGCCGCCAGCGCCTTGAGGGCGGCGTTCTGGGCGAAGGTCTCGCCGGTTTCCTCTGGCTCGGCCAGGCCGAGGTCGCCGGCGCTGACCACGGTGACGTCGAAGGGCGCCACCAGGTCGGCGATCTCGCGAACCTTTCCCCGATTGTGGCTGGCGATGACCAAGCGGTCGTCGGTGAAGCGCCGGGCCATGCGATGTCAGAGGCCGAGGACCGCGCGCTGTGTGGCGACGAGTTCGCCGATGCCTTTCCCGGCCAACTCGATCAGCTCGTCGAACCGCGCCCGGCTAAAGGGCTCCTGTTCGGCCGTGCCTTGGATCTCGACGATGCCGCCCGCACCGGTGAAAACGAAATTGGCATCCGCCTGGGCGCTCGAATCCTCGGCGTAGTCGAGGTCGAGGACGCTCTCGCCCTCCCATATCCCGCACGAGACCGCCGCGACCTGGTCGCCCAGGGGAACGCGTTCGACAACGCCAATCTTCACCAAATGGTGGAACGCGAGGTAAAGCGCCACGTAGCCGCCGGTAATCGCCGCCGTCCGCGTGCCGCCGTCGGCCTGGAGGACGTCGCAGTCGACCTTGACCTGACGCTCGCCGATCGGCTCGAACTCGGTCACGGCGCGAAGCGAGCGGCCGATCAGGCGTTGAATCTCCTGGGTCCGGCCCGAGGTGCGGCCGCGTTCGCGCTCGGTCCTGGTGTTAGTCGAGCGCGGCAGCATGGCGTATTCCGCCGTGACCCAACCGCGGCCGGATTTGCGCAGGAAGGGCGGCACGGAATCCTCGACGCTCGCGGTGCACAGCACATGGGTGTCGCCGAACTTGGCGAGACACGAGCCCTCGGCATACTTGGAGACGTCGATCTCCAGCGAGACGGAGCGCATTTCGTTGGCGGCGCGGCCGGAGGGACGCATGGGATACCCTGGCGAAGTGGTCGATTCGGCGAAGCTAGCCCCAGATCGGGGCCGCGTCCAGCGCGACCCGGGATTCCACGATATCCTGTCGGTCGCATTGACGCTCTCACACCGGCTAACTACATTCCCGGCACCATGATCGTGGAAATGAACGAGCGGTCGCGGAGCATCCTGCGACACATCGTCGAAGCCTATGTCGAGACGGGCGAAGCCGTCGGGTCGCGCACCCTGTCGCGGCGCCTCAACTCGTCGCTGTCGCCGGCGACCGTGCGCAACGTCATGGCCGATCTCGAGGAGCTCGGCCTGCTCTACGCGCCACATACCTCGGCCGGGCGCCTGCCGACCGACGCCGGTCTGCGCCTGTTCGTCGACGGGTTGCTCGAGATCGGCAATCTGACCGATGACGAGCGCGCCGACATCGAAGGGCGATGTGCTGCCACCGGACGCAGTCCAAACCAGGTGATGGAGGAGGTCTCGACCTTGCTGTCGGGACTGTCGCACTGCGCCGGGCTGGTGATGGCGCCGACGATCGAGGCGACCCTGCGTCATATCGAGTTCGTCAGCCTCGGTCCCGGCCGCGCCCTGGTGGTGCTGGTCAGCGAAAGCGGCATGGTCGAGAACCGGGCGATCGAAATACCGCTCGGCATGCCTGCCTCCAGCCTGATCGAGGCCGGGAATTATCTTGCGACGAAGCTCGTCGGCCGCACGCTGCGCGAGGCCGAGGCCGAGGTGAGAAACGAAATCGAGGCGCACCGCGCGCAGCTCGATTCCCTGACCGCCAAGGTCGTCGAAGCCGGCCTTGCGACTTGGTCGAACGAGGCGGCGGGCGGTCAAGGTGTCCTAATCGTCCGTGGCCAGGCCAATCTCTTGGACGACGTGACGGCGCTCGGCGATCTCGAGCGGATTCGGGCGCTGTTCGAGGCGCTGGAGACCAAGGAAGCGCTTTTGAACCTGATCGAGGTAACCGAAACAGCCGACGGCGTGCAGATTTTCATCGGCGCCGAGAACGAGTTGTTCGGATTGTCCGGTTGCTCGTTGATCATCGCGCCATATTCCAACCGCCAGCAACAGATCATCGGGGCGATCGGCGTCATCGGCCCGACGCGGATGAACTACGCCCGGATCATTCCGATGGTCGACTACACGGCCCAGGTTATCGGCCGCATGATCAGCTAGGGGATCGTGCGGGTACCACATGTTAGATTCTATCCACTAGGAGGCACGCCCCGTCGATGATCGAGGACATCGAAAAGGAACAACCGGACGAAACGTCCGAGGAAACGGGCGAAGAAGCACCCGTTGACGCGTCCGACGAAGCCGCCGCCGAGGAAGAGGCGGAAGCGGCAGACTCTGCTGTGGAGGACTCCGCGGACAAGGCGGACGACGAGGTTGCGGCGGAAGACGCGACCGAAGCCCCTGGGGAAGAGGTGGCGGAACGGACGCCCGAGGAGGAGGCGACCGAGCTCAAGGACCGCTTGCTACGCGCGCTCGCCGATGTCGAGAATACGCGCCGCCGCGCCGACCGCGATCTCGACGAAATGCGCCGCTACGGCGCCAGCAACTTCGCCAAGGACTTGTTGAACGTTTGCGACAACCTCGGCCGGGCGCTCGCCAGCACGCCGGACGATATAGAGACCCACGATGAATCCTTCCAGACCCTCGTCGCCGGGGTCGAGATGGTCGAGAAGGAACTGCTGGCCGCCTTCGAGAAGCACGGGATCAAGAAAATCGATTCGGTCGGCGAGATGTTCAACCACGACTTCCACCAAGCGATGTACGAGGTCGAGGACACCGGCCGGCCCGCCGGCACCATCGTCGAGGTGTTGCAGCCGGGCTACATCATGCGCGACCGGCTGCTACGC
Organism: Alphaproteobacteria bacterium; assembly: GCA_030743445.1. Classification (GTDB taxonomy): domain Bacteria; phylum Pseudomonadota; class Alphaproteobacteria; order UBA8366; family UBA8366; genus JASLSL01. Next base: position 1,888 of record JASLSL010000020.1, on the reverse strand, counting down.
CCGGCCATGGTCGCGGTCGCCAAGGGCGATTCCGACGGACCGCCGGAGGACATCGAGCCCATCGACACCACCGCTTAGTGTTGGCGCTCAGTGTTGGCGCTTAGTTTTGGGCCAACGCCTCGTCTTCTGAATCCGCCCGGGACCGGGCCGGCTCGAACAAGAACGGGCTCATGGGATCGTGCGCCTGGTGGCGGCGCTTCGCCAGATCGCGGTTCTGGACCGCGTAGCAATAAACACAGCCGTGGGGACAGGTGTCGTAAGCGCCGATATCGCGCGACCGGTGGCACAAGCAGTCGGGCCGGTTGCCTTTGACCGGGGCGGCGACGGCCTCGCCCGCGACGTCGGCGAGCCGGTCGGCGTCGATGCAGCGTGCCGGCACAGCACCCTCGACGAGGCAGTTTGCCTGCGCGCAGACGGTGAGCTGTATGCCATGGTCCGACGCCGAAGCCGCAAGATCGACGGCAAGCGAACGCTTCTCCTCGATCCTCGGGTCCGTCCATTCGAAGTCGTCGGACCGCGACGCGGCGTCGAGATTGCGCCTTGTCTTGGCGTAAATATGGGCGAACGAAACGACGACCTCGTCGACCGTTCCCGCGAGTGCCGCGGCAATTTCCCGAAATTGCGTCCTGTGCCAGTCGGCCGGGGTCAGCGAGGTGAACAGGATCGGATCGTACCGCCACACGCCGGCGCGGGGACCGAAGTCAGCCGCTAACCGCTGTAGATCGTCGATCGCGTGCGCCATGGCCACGACGCCCGGCTCGAGCGCGCGCGGATAACCGGTTATGGTGTATTGGACGGCGAACGGCGCCCGTTGCCGGACCGTGGGCAAATTGTGGATAAATGGCCGTAAGTTCCTGGTCCAAAAGACGAATCCGTCGACCGCGTCGATCGTCAACGGGACCTCGTGGACCTGTCCGCCCCAGGGGTTGACCATCCGGCAGCCGCCGTCCTCGAGGCGGGCCATGAACCAGTCGCCATAGAACGCCGGGATGTCGGTCTTGTAGCTCGCCGAGACGATCATGCCTGCTATCAGAGCGAAGATCACCGGCGGAAGTCACGGGAAAACTTCTGGTGCCGCGGTTCCGGTAAGGTTGCAGTGCCGGAAATTCTCCCCATATAGCCGAAAGTCGGTAAACGAAACCGGAACCCGCGCAGAGCGATAGGGCGGACCGGGGACGCAGTCCGGTCGGGGACTACATGCGAAGAAGGTGAATAGAATGAGCAAGGTTATCGGGATCGATCTCGGCACCACGAACTCCTGCGTCGCCGTCATGGAGGGCTCGCAGGGCAAGGTCATCGAAAACGAGGAAGGTTTTCGCACGACCCCCTCGATGGTCGCCTTCACCGAATCGGACGAGCGTCTCGTCGGCCACTCGGCGAAGCGCCAGTCCGTGACCAACCCGGAGAATACGTTCTTCGCGATCAAGCGGCTGATCGGGCGGCGCTTCGGCGACGACGAGACCAAGAAAGACATGGACCTCGTCCCCTACGAGATCGTCGAGGGCGAGAACGGCGACGCCTGGGTCGCCGACAAGGCCGGCGAGAAGTTCTCGCCGAGCCAGATCGCCGCCTTCATCCTGCAGAAGATGAAGGAGACGGCGGAGAAATACCTCGGCGACAAGGTGACCGAGGCGGTGATCACGGTGCCTGCCTACTTCAACGATTCCCAGCGCCAGGCGACCAAGGATGCCGGCAAGATCGCCGGCCTCGACGTGCTGCGCATCATCAACGAGCCGACCGCGGCTGCGCTGGCCTACGGGCTCGAGAAGAAGAGCACCGGCACGATCGCGGTCTACGACCTCGGCGGCGGCACCTTCGATATCTCGATCCTCGAGCTCGGGGACGGCGTGTTCGAGGTGAAGTCGACGAACGGTGACACGCACCTCGG